>NZ_JBLOJT010000039.1:0-14512 GCF_047785745.1 Streptococcus pluranimalium
TCTCATCGCTTTAAACACTCAAAAAGAGAGAACCGGAACGATTCTCTCTAGATGTTAATTATAAGTCACCCACTACAGTTGACGAAGAGCCAAAAAAGAAAAAAGACTAGGATTTCCTAATCTTTTACAATAATCATGATTTCCAGCAGAGACTATTGGGATCTTGCTTCATTTTTAAGAGAGAAACTCGAGTGATTTAGATATTCAGGTCTAATAACCATTAATTATCATTCCCCCATATATTCATGGCATTGAGGAAGTCGTCTGAAACGGTAACCTTATTAGGATCAGCTTCTTCACGCTGACGTCGTCTTTCTTCAACCTGACGAACGGTGGTAATGCCATCACGTTTCCAATTTCGTAAAATAGCATTGATATAATTCCAACTAGTCTTACTATTAAAGACTGCTTCGCGGAGGGCTTGGCGAACCAAGTCGGGATCAATGCCATCATCTTTGACCGTTTTGGTCAAATCTTCCAGTTCAAAGGGACTGAGTAATCTTCCCAACTCATTTTCAAAATCTTGGACCAATTCTTTAAAGGCATTCCCTGATGTTTTTGGAGCCTCTTTCTTTTCAGTTAGTAGATTATCTAACTTGACCATAGCTGGCGTGGTATCAAAGATCATCTCAATTTCACCACCAATTTCAATAGTCTTCATATCCAGCAAGTCTTGGTCAGTCAAACGAGAAATGATACGATTGACTTCTGTCACTGTTTTCCCAATACTTTCCGCAATCTCACTTGAAGCCATTTCTTCCTTATGACTGGTGTTTTGAAAGTAAAAGAATTGCCAAACCAAAAAATCTTCAGCTGACTCAAAAATATGATGATAATGAAATAATAAAGCTGCCGGCAAAACAAGATGTCCTTGTTTCATAGCTTGAGTATAGGTCATGACATTCCTCTAATGATGTTTTTGTAATTCTTCTAAATGGTAAGGTGTTTCTTGATAAACCGCATAGTTAATCCAGTTACTCAAAAAAGTTGCTGTCGCTAAACTCCAGCGCATTTGAATGCCTTCTTCTGGTTGATCGTTTTTATCATAGGCTACCGGAAGTTTAGGATTTTTACCTGCTTGTTGGTCTCTAAGGTATTCATTTCCCGAAATGTCACGATCATATTCTAAATGACCAAAACTATAGGCCTCACGTAAATCATCAGAAGCTAAGATAGATAAACCGACTTCCTTTCCCTTGGCTAAAATTGATAAATCTGTTTTTTCTTTAACAAGCTCTTCAGGAATATCGGTATACCTTGAATGAGGTGCCTTGGAAACTATCATCAAAACCTCGGGATAAAAGGTTGTTAGGATTTTCAACCGTCTGATCGTAAAACCCTGATATTTTCTCTTTTAGCGAGACCTTATTGACATCATATTTGTGTTAGAGCGAGGCTTGAGCCCCCCAACAAAGGTGTAGCGTTGAATAGACATGACTTTTGGACCAATCAAATATCCTTGTTAACTCCTGCCAGTAATCAACTTCTTCAAAAGGAAAAGTCTCAACTGGCGCTCCTGTGATAATCATGCCATCATAATAACGGTATTTAATCGCAACAAAGGTCATATAAAAAGTCTTCAGGTACTGGGTTTCTGTATTTTTAGAGGCATGACTTTCCATGTAAAGAAAGTCTACATTGATTTGCAAAGGGGTGTTTGCCAAGAGCCTCAACAACTGTACTTCTGTTGCTTCCTTGGTCGGCATGAGATTAACAATCAAAATCTCCAAGGGACGAATATTTTGATGTTGGGCACGTTCATTATCCATGATAAAAACATTTTCTGAACGTAAAATCCCTGAAGCTGGTAACTGCCTGTCTAATTTTATTGGCATCCCCCCTTTTCTACCTAGTCATTAATACTATTATAGTTAAGGGAGTTATAGGTTTCAAATTTGGAAAAACTAGGTTTAGTTATAGCTATTTTTTATAGCAATTAGCCTGGAAACTGCATCAATACTTTAGTATCGTAATCCCCAATTGTTTCACGACCTTTGAGCCCATCCAGCTCAATGATGAAGGCGCAACCAGCCACAATGCCCCCAAGTTTTTCAATCAACTCAATGGTTGCTTTGACCGTACCACCTGTTGCCAAAAGGTCGTCAACGATAAGAACACGTTGTCCAGGTTTGATAGCATCAGCATGCATGGTAAGCGTATCTACACCATATTCTTTTTCATAATCTGCTGAAATGACTTCACGAGGAAGTTTTCCTGGTTTACGAACTGGCGCAAAACCAATACCAAGTTCTACCGCAACAGGACAACCAATAATAAAACCACGCGCTTCAGGACCAACAATCATATCAATGTCATGATCACAAGCATACTGAGCAATTTCACGGACAGCGTAGCTATAGGCTTTTCCATCTGCCATCAAGGGTGAAATATCGCGGAATGTGATGCCTTCTTGTGGGTAGTTTTCGATTGAAGCGATGTATTTTGTTAAATCCATAATCTTACTGCAATTCCTTTTTCATCAACAGAAATCGCAAATCCTTTCTTATTCTTGAGTTTTCTCAAAATTGTTTTTACACACCATTATATCACTATTTCCCCTAAGTTGGAATGTTCAACTTAGAAGAGATGAATAAAAATGCCCTTTTGTCTCAAATTTTCCAAGCATTCCTCCAAGTAAAGTAACTGATGCTCTGGATAAATGGGATTAGTGAGAGTGACGGCGTCTAGCTTGTCATAAGATGGAACTTTTTTACCTCTGTAATTGGGATCTTTCCATGACTCATCAGGTTGATAACCTCTAGCTTCCATTTCTTCCATTACCAAGAGATGATACTGATAAAGTTTATAAGGGGAATACTCCAAAACATAGTTAACCGTCGCATGGGGTCTTCCCCAACCAGCTCCTCGAAGCGCTGCACATTCACGGTGCTGACCTAAGAGCTGTTGCCGAGGTAGCTTGTTGATTAAATCTTGATGCCATAGTCTCATCTTAATTCTCCTATCTCTATAACCAATGAACCGTCGTCTCGTAAACCTGATCGTTGCAAGCGATTAGCACCTGACTGATATGCTAGATAGGGTAAATGATAAAAGTTCAACTCTCCTGTTTGATTAAGGAGAGAAATCGACTGGATACATTTCCCTAAAACAGCCTCCTCAAGCAGGTAACCCTTATCTGGAAAAGCAGTCCTTTCTTCCCAAAATTCAGACCTAAACTGAACTTGTAAAAAAGATAACTCCAGACTATCTAATCTCTCCATACCCAAATGTAAGACGTAAAAGGCATTTATGGTTAAAACATCGTCTGGAAGATGGAAGTTGATTCTAGCTAATTGTCTCATCTATCACTCCATCAACCATTCATAGATTTCCCTAGGAGTACCAAGTGCCATAAGTTCTTGATACTTAACGGTTTTTTTCAAATCTTGATAAATCTGGCTACTTTCGATTGCTTTCTTTTCTGCCTCTTTATTAACCATTATAACACCATCTTTGATAGTGACAAAGCCTAATTCTTCAAAAATCTGTATCATTTTAATCAAAAGATAGTCTTCAATGTTAAGATACTGACTGAGTTCTTTTAATTTGTAACGAATATCCAACTCAGGAAATTGATAGATGGTTTTATATAATTTGGCAAACTGCTGACGTGTCCCAAAGCCAGACAAATAATAAGGTGTCTTCATATTATTTTTGAAATAAAGAGCTTCTAGATCATTGGCAGCAAACCAGCTTTTCAAATCATTAGGATTCTCTGGTAAATCCACCAAAACAGCGGTTTGACTGTCTCTTAGGTCAGCTGTTAAAGCTGGGACATCAAAAGGTAATTTAGCGTTCTTAGCCCTAATATCAAAGAGCTGTACTCCTTCAACACGAGCATCTACAAGCATGAGCTGCAAGCTTGTTTGACCATTCCAGATATTAACGGAGAGGGTTACCGCCAGCTCTAGCTGCTGTGCCTGCTGAAATTCTGAAGCTAATACACCTTGATTAAAGGCAACCACATCAAAACTGGCACCTTCTTGCTTAACCTTTAATTTCAAGTGAGCATTATTTTGACCCATGGTACGAGCTTGTGTCACGTCAAAATCTTTGAGCCAAAAAACAGGTTTTTTGTGATCCATACCAAAGGGGGCCAAACGCTCTAGACTCTTGAGTGATTCCAAACTTAAATCTGGCAAGAACAAGGTTTCATCCAAAATCAAAGGATTTTTTATGCTAGTATCAATCCCTTTATCAAGCACATACTGACAGAGGATATCAGACAACTTCTCAAGATTTTCAACTGGCAGTGTCATCCCAGCTGCACCAGCATGGCCACCAAAGGCTGTAAAAATCTCGCGATGATCATCTAGAGCATCAAATATATTTAAGACCTCAAGGGAACGAGCCGACCCCTTAGCCAGACCATTTTCGATGTTAAGAACAATGACGGTTTGTGAGATATTTTCTAAAATCCGTCCTGCCACAATTCCCAAAACACCTGGATGCCAACCTTCTTTAGCTAAAACTTGCACTGGTTTGGAAAAATCAACCATGGTCATCGCTTCATCATAGATAGTTTGCACCAGTTCTTTGCGTTCTTCATTTTTAGCTTTGATATCTAGGGCAATAGCTTGCGCTTCTTCATCGTCAAAGCCTGTTAACAGCTCAATAGCAGGATTAGGATCATCCAAACGCCCCAAAGCATTAAGCTGGGGTGCAATGGTGAAACCAACGGTTTCTTCAGAAATCGTTTCAGGACTAACATCTGATAGCTGAAGGAGTTCTTGGAGCCCAAGTCGTTCAGTCTGTTTGAGCATTTCGAGACCAACCTTGACCATGATGCGATTTTCATCGGTCAGACTAACCATATCCGCGATAGTACCAATAGCAACCAAGTCTAAAAACTCGCTAGGAATGGATTCCAAAAGAGCACAGGCTAATTTAAAGGCCACACCAACCCCTGCTAGATGCTTGAAGGGATAGTCAGCTTCAGGGTGCTCAGGATGAATAATTGCAAAAGCCTTAGGCAAGTCAGCTGGCATGCTATGGTGGTCAGACACGATGACATCAACGCCTTGCTCTTGAGCATAAGCAATGGCCTCATGTCCAGCAACACCGTTATCCACGGTCACAATCAAGGAAATAGCCTGCTGCTCAATGAAATACTTATAAACACTTAGATTTGGCCCATAGCCATCCGTAAAACGATTGGGCAGGTAAACCTGAACCACTGCTCCCATCATCTCCAAGGTTTCTTTGACAATGCTAGCACTTGTCATCCCATCAGCATCGTAATCTCCATAAACTAGGATTTGCTCCCCTACTTCAATAGCTTGGCGAATCCTCTCGACGGATTTTTCCATATCATGCAATAAAAAGGGATCGTGAAGTTTAGATAAGTCCGCGCTTAAGAAATCATCGAGAGCCTCCTCGGTTGTAATACCACGCTCCACCAATAGTTTGGCTGCAATAGCATCTAATCCTCTTTTTTTAGCCAGTTTTAGGAAAGTATCATCAGCTTCCCTAGCTTCTATTTTCCAATCGTATTTAGACCTAATCATGTCTGTTTGTTACTCTTTTCTATTCAGAAATCAATCTTTATTAGTATACCAAAAAAAGGCCTAAGATTCACTCTTAGACCTCAGCCTATTTAATCTTTCAGATGGACCCTTTTAGTAATCCCCGCTGATATATTCGTGAACTTCTTTCCAGTAGAAGTCACTTAGTTTTTCGAGTTCTGCACTTGAAAAATTCTTGACAGAAGCTGCAACGATATTACTTGCTACTTGCTCTGGGTTCTTAAATCCTGGGATAACCGTTGAAATGCCTTCTTGTTGCAAAAGCCACTTGATAGATGCTTGAGCTAGTTTGTTGCGACCATCTGCAAACCAACGCACTTGGTCAAGCAACTCAAAGAATTTCTCTAAAGTAAGCATTGCATGGAGAATGTTTTCATTTTGACTTCATTAGTTATCATCTTCTTCAATGATTTGAGCAGCCACAAACTTAGCAATAGTGTTGCCATCCGACGCAGCATCAATCAACTGGCTAGGCATGATACTTTTGGATTCCCCAGCCACAAAAACACCGGGAACTGATGTTTCACCAAAGTCATTGCAGGCAATTTTTCCTGTGTCTTCTCTTTCTAAGGAAAGCGGAGCTAGGAAGTCAAAGTGGGTGTCAACACTGATACCGACAAAACCACCTGTTCTAGCAAGCTCTGTCCCATCCTCAAAATGAATAGCTGTCAATTCACCGTCCTGATGAATAAATTCAACAATAGCTTTTGTCTCCAATCCAATCTTTTTCTCGTTGAAATAGTCGAGAACTTCTGGAGCTGGCTCTTGACCGTCCAAGGCACAAAAGACTAGGTCCTGAGACCAATTACGAATCAATTTTGACATGTGTCCCATGAGTGGTGAGGCTACAGCTATCACTAACTGGCGATTACGTAGCTCGTAACCATCACACCAAGGACAGTAAAAGACTGATTTACCATAGACCTCTCTCACTCCCTTAATATCAGGTAGTTTCTCCTGAAAGCCCATTGTTAGGAGAATTTTCCGAGCCTGATAAGTTGATTGATCTGTCGTCACGACAAAATGGGTGTCAGCTTTTTCAATCTTGGTTACTGTTTCAGTTGCAAAAGAAACATGCTCATACTTGGCAACATCAGCCTGAGCCTTTTGACGCAAGTCAGCAGGTGTTACTCCGTCTTGAGTTAAAAAGCCGTGGGAATGCTGGGTCACGCGATTACGATGACTGTTATTATCTATAACTAATGTTTTCTTTAACGCACGTCCCAGAGTTAAGGCACTAGCCAAACCAGCAGGACCTCCACCAATCACAATCACATCAAACATAAAAAAACTCCTCTCTTCATACTCATCACATTATAACACAAAAGCAGCAAGCCCATGACCTGCTGAGTTGTATTTGATTCTTGAAAAGCTCACCTATTTTAATAATCCCCGCGGATATATTCGTGAACTTCTTTCCAGTAGAAGTCACTTAGTTTTTCAAGTTCTGCACTTGAAAAATCCTTGACAGAAGCTGCAGCGATATTACTTGCTACTTGCTCTGGGTTCTTAAATCCTGGGATAACCGTTGAAATGCCTTCTTGTTGCAAAAGCCACTTGATAGATGCTTTAGCTAGGTTGTTGCGACCATCTGCAATCCAACGCACTTGGTCAACCAATTCAATCGCTTTTTCAAAAGGCAAGCCACCAAAGGTTTCCCCAACGTTAAAGGCTTTACCGTCTTTGTTAAAGTTACGATGATCATTTTCAGGGAAGACAGTATCTTTGGTATATTTACCAGACAAGAGACCACTGGCTAATGGCACACGCGCCAAAATACCGACATCTTGTTTGTTAGCCTGAGCAATCATCTCACTAACTGGTTTTTGACGAAGAAGATTAACAATGACTTGCAAGCTACTGGCATCTGTATTATCTAAAACAAATTTACCTTGAGTATCTGTTTCTACAGAAACCCCGTAATAACGAATGAGTCCTTCTTGTTTAAGTTGTTCTAGTACTTTAAAGACGGATAAATCTTCTAAAACGGCTGTTGATGGGCAATGGATTTGATACAAGTCCAGGCTTGAAACACCCAAGTTTTGCAAACTATTTTCACAATAAGCCCGTACCTTGTCGTAAGTATAATTGTCAAGGTTCGCAAAATCATCCTTACGCCCGAACTTAGTTGCCACATAAATGCGCTCTTCGCGCTCTTTAAGGAGTTGACCAAGTAAACGCTCACTACGGCCACCACCATAGACGTCAGCCGTATCAAAGAAATTGACTCCTTGGTCTACCGCAGCATGCAGACTTTCTAAGGCAACTTCCTCAGAAGTATCACCCCAGTCACCACCGATAGCCCAAGTTCCCAAGCTAACTTCGCTGATTTCCATATCAGTCTTACCTAAATGATTGTATTTCATAGAGACCTCCTTTTGAGATTTATTATACCATTTTGTAAACAAAAGACTATATTTTTAGATGATTTAAGTTTTAAAAAATTGAACACTCGGTTCAATCTTATTTATAATTAAAAACTTTTATTGCCATGAAATCACTCATTCGTGGGAACAGAGTATAGAGCTTGTGTGTTGCTGCCAAGGCAAATGGCATGTTAAGTTCACGCTTGTTTTTACCCATAATTTTGATCATCCGTTTAGCAACAACATCTGGTTTTAAACTAAATGTTTCAACGCTCTTAAGATAATCACCTGATGGGTCAGCCTTATCAAAGAACTGGGTAGCAACAGGGCCAGGATTGACCGTGGTTACATAGACCTTCTTGTCAGCCAATTCTAAACGAAGGGCATTTGAGAATCCAATAACAGCAAACTTAGTCGCTGAATAGATGGTGGACTTAGCTGATGCAATCAAGCCAGCCATAGAAACAATATTGATAATATGACCATGACTTTGTTCTGCCATGCGTTGACCGACAAGACGCGAAAAATGAATGGTTGCCAAAGTATTGACATCAAACATCTCTTCAATCTCATCAAAATCGTAATCATCAAAGGCTTTGAATTCCCCAAAACCGGCATTATTAACCAAAATATCAATTCGACCATACTGAAGGTAGATCTGGTCAATAACAGATGTCACAGCTTCTCTATCTGTGATATCAAGGCCGATACAGGTCTTATTTTCTACATGGCGATATAAGGCCTCTAGCTTTTCCTGGCTACGGCCTAAAAGCACCAAGCCATCTTCACTAGGAAGGAGCTTTATCATTTCTTGAGCGATGCCACCTGAAGCACCCGTAATAACAATAATACGTTGACTCATCCTATTTCCACCTCATCTAAATCAAATACGACCTTTACATTCTCAAATGTTTTAGCAGCATCACGTTCCAATTGACGACAATCTTTTGCTAAAAAACGCGGGCTAATATGGTTGAGTAACAAGCGTTTAGCGCCTGCTGCTTTAGCCACTTGTGCTGCCTGCATATTAGTCGAGTGACCATGAGACTTGGCAAGCTTTTCATCTCCCTTACCATAGGTTGACTCATGAATCATGACATCAGCCCCTAAGCCAAGACGAATACTGGCATCCGTTTTACGTGTATCCCCCAAGATAGTGATAACCTTACCTTTTTTAGGTTCTGAAATAAAGTCTTTAGCAGTGATTTTAGTCCCGTCTTCTAAGACGACATCCTGACCATTTTTGATTTTGCCAAACAAAGGACCAAAGGGGACACCTGCTGCTTTTAAAGCATCAGCATCCAAACTACCTTCCAAATCCTTTTGAACCACACGATAGCCAACACAGAAAATGCTATGATTCAGTCCTTCTGCGTAAACTTCGAATTTATCAGTCTCCATGATTTTTCCGAGACTATCCCCCTCAAACTCATGAAAATGAATACGATAAGGCAGACGAGAACCCGTTACCCGAAGACTGGACATAACATATGATTTAATTCCTTTTGGCCCATAAATCTCAATATCCGTCTGCTCTTCGCTTGATTGAAAGGCACGACTGGATAAGAAACCAGGTAATCCAAGAACATGATCCCCATGCAGATGGGTGATAAAAATCTTACTGACCTTACGAGGTTTAATCGTTGTTTCTAAAATCTGGCGTTGGGTGCCTTCCCCACAGTCAAACATCCAAACTTCATTGATTTCATCTAATAATTTCAAAACCAAACTGGAGACATTGCGCCCTTTAGCCGGCTGACCTGCTCCTGTTCCTAAAAATTGTAATTGCATTGTTTCTCTTCTAATTTGCGGTGATATAAGCTATGTATTCACGCTGTTCAAACCCATAGTAAACTTTGCCTTGAGAATTTTGGCTTTGGAGCAATTCTGACAGCTCGTCTTGATTGAAACTGGTGATTTTCGTGACATTAGCTTTAAGTTGGTAAACATGACTGAGTAGGACTGACGCTGGTGTCACATCCTTAGCATCAGTCTCATCAAAAGTCATGGGAGACATTTTGATACGGTGCTTATCTTGATAAATCTTATAATCTGGAAAAATTTGAGCTAGCTCAAATAAAAGACTTGAAGTGATGGGCTCATTGGTTTCAGAAAATACCTGAGCAACCTGCTTGTCATTTTCAAAGGTAAAACCGTAAGATTTGCCAGATAAATTAAGGCGAACAAACGGTTTTTTTTCAGCAAAACTTGGATTGTCTTGAAAAAGATCAAGAGCCTTTGAAATGTCAAAATAATAATCAGTAGCTGCTGTTTGCCCTTGCTTTTGATAGAGCTCAGCAAAATAAGCATTGATGACACTAGGAGGCGGTGTGATAAAAGCCAACTTTTGCTGGTCATCAAGAGCGTCTAATTGTTTCTCCAAATAAACCTTGTCAAGACTGGTGAAGCCACCAAACTTGAGGGCTAAATCTATATAATCAGTCATAAAATTCTTCTAATTTCCATTTGTTTTGGCTGGCGATGTATCCTGAAATCTCTTCGACTTCTTCTGAAAAATCATAGTGGTCTAAAAGTGCCAGCTTTTCAAAGGCGTAAAGCTTGTAGGCATCCCTTTGATGTACTTTTATGGCAAAGGGTTCAAATAAATCACGGATTTCATCGATAATCAGGTTACGAATAGACTGTCTAGCATCCTTGTCACGCGCTGAAATACGGACATTTGGAAAGGCCGTCGCCGTCAGACTTTCTACCTTGTCCATCTTGTTGTAGATAGCAAGACGGGGAATATCTAGCATGTCCAAATCCTTGAGGATATCTAGGACGACCTTTTCATGCTCACTATGGTTAGGATCACTAGCATCAATAACATGTAGAAGCAAATCCACATGACGACTTTCTTCTAGAGTTGACTTGAAAGCTGCAACTAATTCCGTTGGCAAGTCCTGAATAAAACCAACCGTGTCAGTCAAAGTCGCCTGAAATTGCCCTTTAAGATAGAGTTGCTTGGTCGTCGCATCCAAAGTCGCAAACAGCTCGTCCGCTTCGTACTGTTTCTTATCAGTCAAGGTGTTCATGATGGTCGATTTACCAGCATTGGTATAGCCAATCAAGCCTATTTTAAAAGTTTCAGAATCCACCCGTTTGTCACGAATGGTTTGCCGATTTTTTTCGACAATTTTGAGCTGGCGCTCGATATCGTTAATCTGGTTACGAATAGAACGACGATTAAGCTCCAGCTGACTCTCACCAGGACCACGGCTTCCGATGCCACCTGCTTGACGACTAAGCATAATCCCTTGACCAGCTAGACGCGGTAACATGTACTTAAGCTGAGCCAGATGAACTTGTAACTTCCCTTCATGGCTCCGAGCTCGCATGGCAAAGATATCCAAAATCAACTGCATGCGGTCAATCACCTTAACTCCAAGTTCCATTTCTAAATTGGTATTTTGACGAGGTGTCAGGCGATTATTGACAATAACGGTATCAATCTCATCAGCATCAACCATCTGGTGAATTTCTTCTAGTTTCCCAGAACCGACAAAGGTTTTACTATCATAGCGCTCACGCTTTTGGTGGTAAAAATGAACAACTTCAGCGCCAGCTGTTTTAGCTAAACTAGCCAGCTCTTCCATAGACATCTCAAAGTGTTCTGTCTCTTGAAGTTCTACACCTACAATAATGACACGTTCTTGTTTTCTTTGTGTTTCATGCATAGGCTCACCTCCTTTTGTAAGTTCTTATCATGAAAAAATAGCCCTCATGGACTATCAAAACTACCACATATTATAGCATATTTTCCCTACATGCACACTATCAACTGTTTAGCTTTCCTTAAAAAAATCCTCAATCCTTGTGGCAATCTTCTCTTGAAAGCTTTGATCAGAAATCTGGTAAAAATCTACTGACATCCGATTTCTAAACCAAGTCAACTGACGTTTAGCAAAGCGTCTGGTGTTTTGTTTTAAGCGTGCGACGGATGTTTCCAAATCCTCCTGACCGGCAAAATAAGGAAAGAGCTCCTTATAGCCAATGCCACGAGCTGCCTGAACATCTGGGTGATGGTCATAAAGCCACTTAGCTTCTTCCAGTAAACCATTTGCTATCATGACATCGACACGGGCATTGATACGATCATAAAGCACTTGCCGCTCATCTGTCAGTCCAATTAACAGAGGTTCTAAATCGCTGTCCTGGTTGGTCAAATCCTGACCAAATTTAGCTAACTCCAAGGCACGAATCGCACGACGGCGATTGAGTTGAGGGATTTCTAAACCTTTCTCTGCAACTTTGGCAAAGAGTCTCTCATCCTCTTCTCTTTCCAATTCCTGACGATAAGCTAAGAGGGCTTCCTGATCAAGGTTACCGCCTAAATGATAGCCCTCTAATAGACTTTGCAGGTAGAGACCTGTTCCACCAACAATGATGGGGAGTTTGCCACGACTGATAATCTCATAAATGGCTACGCGGGCTTCTTTAATAAAATCAAAGGCCGAATAACTCTCTGTCACTTGTCGCACATCAATCAAATGATGGACCGCAGCCGCTTGTTCCTCTGGACTCGCCTTCGCCGTTCCAATATCCAGTTGCTGATAGACCTGTTGGCTGTCTCCAGAAATGATTTCGCCATTAAAGCGCTGGGCAAGCTGGATGCCAAGAGCTGTTTTCCCTACTGCTGTTGGTCCTGCCACCACAATAATTTTTTTCTTCATAACGTTTTTTGCTTGCTATTCTCTTCTCTTTTTTAGATAATAATACTATTATAACATATTGAAACGTAAGGCTTTTTGTCCTTATTTTCATAGAAATAGGAGAACTCTTATGTCTAAAAAATTTGATTTTGCTAAAGGCTTAGCCACTGGTGTTATCGCTACTGTTGCCACTGTTGCAGGTGCTGCTTTCGCCGTTAAGAAAACGATTATCGAGCCAGAAGAAAAGAAAGAAGCTTTCATCGAAGAAAATCGTAAAAAGGCTGCTCGTCGTCGTGTAGCGCGCTAAATGCTTTAAAGCTGAGGAGAAATCCTCAGCTTTTTTGTATTCTGTGACTATTTTTGAAAAAGAATTTAAGGTATTCAAGAAAGACACCAAGGACTATCACGCTAGCTAACAGGACTTCTCCCCATAAAAGCCACTGCCATGCTCCAGTAAGTCCTAACACACGCATACCGTTTTTTAGAGCTGTCGCTGAAATAACTAGTGGGAAGGTGAAGGCTGAAAAGACAGGGGAAAATGGTCGTTTTAATAAACGTGGTAAAAACCAAAGGATATAGCTGTAAAAGACTTGGGATAGGATTAAAAGAATGCCCATGATCAAAGGATTCGGATTAGAAAAAGTTACCGCATAAGCCGCTGCGACCAAGGAAAAAGGGGCACAAATGGTTGCTGTGTTGGGCTTAAATTGTGCCTTTAAAGGATTCTTCTTAAGGCGTTTGAAAATGATTGAAAGAACCAAGCAGGTTGCGACAAAACCATAGATGATTGTAATTTTTCCAACGACAAATTGTCCGCTAACCGGTGACGTCAGTCCTGCGATAGCAACCCCAATGTAAAGCACCGTCCAGGAAGGAAAGACGGAATCTAACGAGAAGTTCTTGAGATACTTAAGCGAAAAAATAAGCATATGGCTGACAATGCCAAAGAAACAAAGCAACCAAAGTGGACCGATAAGCGTTGCAATAAAAGGATTTTCTCCAAAAAAATTTTTTAAGTAAACTGTCCCTAAAAAACCAGACATGAAAAAAGTTGTAAAAACCGATGACACCAAGGGATTGCTGATCTGATTTTTCACACTTTGAGGATCAGTCATCATGCTGTAAATGAGATAGACCAAAGTCACTAGTGCTAAGATGCCACAACTAGCCGTAACAACCAAGGAAACATCGCTTAACAAATTTCCCAGACCCAGTAATCCTAAAACCAGCCCTGCTGTTGCTAAGGGCGCTTTTTCTAGTTTCATAATACTTCCTTATTTTGTTATCTTATTCACTAATTATAGCACTATAGTCCCAAATAATAAATAGCAAATAACGTAAAGGGGGTGAAATTTCTCGACCTCTTTGTCCTATTTTTCCAAAGTTACCAACTCCATATTATCAACAGTCAATAATATCACCAATGTTTTCTACTTAATGTCATAATCTAGGCTAGTCATCCCCATTTAATTTGCCATACGATGTGTCGTATGACAATGTCATACTTAAGACGTCGAGTATCTGCTCAACCATACAAGAATAAAGTTTAACAATGCCAGCAGATTATGAAGAAAATTATTTTCTGCCGATTGATTTAACACATCATCAGCCTGAACATACTCACTTAAACTTAGCGCCAAGGCTGAAACAATTAAAATCACTAAAGTAGTACTAACACACGACTTTCAAATCACAAGTATAAATCCATTAAGCAATATTGTTCCCCCTAAAGTAATGTAAGAAGTTTCAGTCCGCGTAGTCTTGACTCTTTATAAGAAAATTTTAAATCAAAGATGAAGTCGCCAACATTTCCTTTTCCATATTAAAAAGATAAGATTGAAACAGTTTTAAAAGTATATTAAATAATGATTTAATCAATCCATTTAGGATTGATCCAGCAGAAAAATACTAAATCATAAGCAGTTATTCTATCATTACAAAATAAATACTTTAGAGTTTCCCAGATGAA
>NZ_JBLOJT010000004.1:0-56062 GCF_047785745.1 Streptococcus pluranimalium
ATAGCTGACATCAACCCACTACAGTTGACGAAGAGCCCAAAAAAGAGAGCAAATGCTCTCTTTAAGAATAGTCCGTACGGGATTCGAACCCGTGTTACCGCCGTGAAAAGGCGGTGTCTTAACCCCTTGACCAACGGACCATTATAGATTAGTAATACTAATTCTAAAGTAGAATAATCCTACTTTACTGGGGTAGCTGGATTCGAACCAACGCATGAGGGAGTCAAAGTCCCTTGCCTTACCGCTTGGCTATACCCCAAAACAACAAAAACTATTTTATCGATTTTTTCAAATCTTGTCAATAGTTTTTGCAGAAAAAATTGACTTATTTTTCATCAATAACAAGTCTAACTTTTTTACCTTGAACGGGCACCGAATAGACAATCGATCTTATGGCCATAATTGTGCGACCTTTTTTCCCGATAATACGACCAATGTCGCTGGCATCCAAATCAAGATGATATTCTAAGTACTCAGGCGTATCCTGAATTTTAATCGTTAAGTGATCCGGTTGTGAAATCAAAGGTTTCACAATAGCAATAATAAGATTTTCAATGGTGTCCATAGGCATTTAATTATTTAGAGTATTTTGACTCGTGGAATTTAGTCATAACGCCTTCACGTGAAAGGATGTTACGAACGGTATCTGAAGGTTGTGCACCTTTTGACAACCAGTCAAGGATACGATCTTCTTTAAGAGTTACTTGGTTTTCAGTTACAAGTGGGTTGTATGTTCCAACTGTTTCGATGAAACGTCCATCACGTGGAGCACGTGAGTCTGCAACGTTGATACGGTAGAAAGGTTTCTTTTTAGAACCCATACGAGTTAAACGGATTTTTACTGCCATTTTTTAAATCTCTTTTCTTTTATGTTAATATTTGGATCAGCAGAAAGAACACTCCTACTGCTTTACCTTAATTAGTATAGCAGAGTAATTTCATGGTGTCAAGTTTTTTTCTTGACAGCATTTCAATATCATACCAACACCAGTTTAAAGCTTATCCTTTAGGTTCAAGGAAACGCTGAAGAGCCCCTAAACCTATATCAGATAAAATTGCCATAACAGCTGTTGGTAAAGAGCCTGCTAGAATAATCGCCCCTCCATTTGTGGCATTAGTACCTCGGACAATGATATCCCCGAGACCTCCACCACCAACAAAAGCACCGATGGCTGTAATCCCAACTGCAACGACAAGAGCATTTCTTAAACCAGCCATAATAACTGATAAAGAAAGCGGTAATTCTACCATAAAAAGACGTTGTTTCTTAGTCATTCCCATCCCTTTGGCAGCATCTACCAAATCATCGTTAACATTAGCAATACCAGCATAGGTATTACTAATAATCGGCAAGAGAGAATACAAGAACACTGTTGCAACAACTGTTTTGGTTCCTAAGCCAAGTGCTAACATGATAATAGAAATCATAGCTAAAGACGGAATTGTTTGTAAGACATTAGCAACCCCCATAACAAAGCCACGCAGGCGACGTTTTCTAGCGATTATAATGCCAAGAGGAATCCCCACAACAGAAGCCAATAAAACACCGTAAATAGAAATCAAAAAATGACTTAGAAATTGAGAAAGAATGTAAGAGCCATTCTGACTAAAATAATAGAAGAATTGTTCCAAGGTAGACATTTCATTCATTTAATCATTCTCCTCTCTAAAATAATCATGTTTTTCCAAAAATTCTTTTGCTACCACCGACGGCTCTAGTAAGCGATCATCGACTTGATAATTCAACTTTTGCATCGTTTCAAGATCAATTTTATCATCTAAACGGTGTAAGAGCTTCTCCAATTCAGGATGATCTCGTAAGAGCTGATTATTCACAACCATTGAGGCTTCATAAGGTGGGAAAAACTGCTTATCATCATTTAAAATAGTCAAATCATAGCTAGGGATGCGCCCATCTGTTGAATAACCAAGAACAGCATCCATCTTTCCACTTTCAACGGCATTGTAGACTAGTCCAATTTGCATTGGATAAATGCTCTTAAATGAAAAACCATAGGTGTTAGTGAACTCTTTGTAACCATCGCCTTCCCGTGTCATCCAAGTACTATCAACACCTGCCTTGGCTTTATCAACTACCTGGCGCAAATCAGAAATGTTTTCTAGATGATGTTTTTTGGCATAGTCTTCTGTCACCATAAAGGCATAGGTGTTGGCAAAGCCATAAGTTGGAAACCAGGTTTGATCAAACCGTTTCGTAAACTCTTTTTTGACAATTTTAGAAGCTTTTTCTGGGTCTTTGGTTGGTTTCATCCCCAGAGCGCCAGTAATATCTGTTCCAGTATAGCGAGTTGCCGCAATATCAGCATCACCACGTAATAAAGCTTCATGAGCGACACTTGATGATCCCAAATTAGACACTAGTTTGGCCTGGTTATCTGATTCATGCTCAATTAATTGAACAATCATGTTAGCCATAATACTTGATTCAGTCGTATTTTGAGCAGCAATTTTAACAGTTGTTCCTTGAGTCCCTCTCATAAGGCTACAAGAGGCCAAAAACAAGAGCGATACAACTCCAAAACAAGCTAATAATCTCTCTTTTTTTCTCATTCTATACTACCTCCCTCTTCTGTTTCGGTGTTAAAGCAATTTCTAACTTACCAAGAAGAAAATCAGCCATTAGAGAGAGTAAGATGACTGGAATGGTACCCCCTATAATTAATGGAGGCTGGAATAAACTCAAACCACTGAAAATCAAATCCCCTAAACCACCGGCACCAACATAAGAAGCCAAGGCTGCCCAAGCAATAACATAAATAGCTGAAAGTCTAATTCCTGTCATAATAACTGGCATAGCCAAAGGCAATTCTACCTGCAATATTGACTGACTAGGCTTCATCCCCATTCCTTTAGCACTATCTTTCAAAACGGGACTAACATTTTCAAGACCGATATAAGTGTTCCTCAAAATTGGTAATAGCGAATAAATAAAAAGAGCAAAGATAGCTGGTAATTTACCTACCCCAAATAAGGGAATCATCATCGCTAACAAAGCCAAACTGGGAATCGTTTGTAGCATACTGGCTAAACCAATAATTACCTTAGCTAATTTTGGATGCCGAGTCAAAACGATACCAATAGGAACTGCTACTAAAATACCAAGAGCAAGCGCTATTACTGAAATGTAAATTTGTTCCCAAGTTTTTTGAAGGAGCTGCCAGCCATACTGGGATAAAAAAGCATTAATCTCATTCATTTTAGTCTCCCTCCTCTTCTTGTGAACCCCAAATAACATCATACATCATATCAACAAGGGCTGATCTAGTGACAATCCCTGTAAGATGGTTTTGCTCATCAACAACAGGGACGTACTTTAAACCACGTTTGAGAATTTTTTGAGAAGCATCGCGTAACAGAGCATCTTCTCTAATTTTAAAGACCTCTTTTTGAAGAATATCAGACACTAAGAGATTTTTACGATATTGATTAGTAATTGACTCTAAATCAATAAAGCCAATTAGCTTCCTATCTTCAGTGACCAACAAGGTATCTACACGACGTTGTCTCATAAGTGTAATGGCATCCGAAATCGGCTGGTCAGCAGTAATCGAAACAGGATCCTTTAACATTATGGATTTAACTGGTGTGATATCCATTTGAGCGTGCATCAAGCGTTCCTCACCAATCATTTTTTCAACAAACTCTGTTGCTGGATGGTGGAGAATATCATCTGGTGTCCCTACTTGAACCATCTGACCATTATCCATGACCACAATGCGACTGGCTAATTTCAAAGCTTCGTCCATATCATGAGTGACTAAAATAATGGTTTTCCCCATCTTTTCTTGGAGAGTTTTAACAAGATCTTGAATCCCCTCACGCGTGATAGGATCAAGCGCACCAAAAGGCTCATCCATCAAGATAACATCCTGATCGGCTGCCAGGGCACGAATCACACCTATCCGTTGTTGCTGGCCACCTGATAACTCCGAAGGGTAACGATTTAAAAATTCTTCAGGTAGTTCCACCAGTTTAATCAATTCTTTAGCTTTAGCTTTTTTCTTATCTTCAGACCATTTGAGAAGTTTAGGGACCAGGGTAATATTTTCATAAATAGTCATATGGGGCATCAGACCAATATTTTGAATCACATAACCAATCTTACGGCGTAGGTGAATAGGATTGATGCTAGAAATATCCTTTCCTTCAAAATAGATATTCCCCTCAGACGGTTTCAACATACGGTTAATCATCCTCATCAAGGTTGTCTTTCCAGAACCACTGGTCCCAATGAAACAAATAAATTCCCCGGCAGTAACAGATAGATTGGCTGTATCAACAGCAACATTATCTCCGTATATTTTTCTGACATTTTTAAATTCAATAATTGGCTTATCGCTCATCCTTATCTCCTTGTTAGTATTCCTATTAACCTTAAACGTGTCAATAGTTAGTTAAAACGCTATCATTGACCACACCTTACAAAAGTTAGAATGGTCAGATTTATGTATAGTATAACAAAATCAAAACATTTTTACTATTATTAACTAAAAATAAAAAGCCTATTAAGCGCTTTTTATCACAGCTCCCCCTAATAGAACTCTTTAAATGATATCAATAAGACAAGAGCATTCAAAACCTGACTATTCGTAAAGACAATCCTCTACAAAAGTAAACTGCCAATATTAAGGTAAACCTGTATAGATAAGACCTCGCTCCTGTATGATATAGCATATAAGAAAAACTAAAACTAATCCCCTTTCTCAAAACATTCGGCAAAATACCAGAATCTTATAGTGAGAGGGGATTGGTTCTTTTAAGCACTTCTATGATAACTGCCCTTAATCGTCGATAAGGACATCATTATAATCGTCTGTCTTGTTAAACAAATTGATAGCGTAGGAACAAGTAGCTGATACTTTGGTATTTGCTTCACGCGCCTGCCAAATAATTTTCTCAACAAGCTGTTTTGCAATACCTTGCCCTCCATACTCAGGTTCGACAAAGGTATGGTTGATAATCCAAATACCATCAGATATCTGATAGGTACACTCGCCAATTTCTGTGTTTTCATCAAGAGCAATTGAACGATTCTCATCTGCTTTAAATGAAATAGTCACCATTTGATTTGAATCCTCCTTCACATTTTTTTAACTTAGTATTATTTTATCAGAAAGACTAGAAATATCAAACCAAAAAAAGAAAACCCTTACACTCATCTAAAGAAGCTTAAAAACCAAAGAGGCGCTCTAACCAATAACTTCCATAAATCCAAAAGAGACTATATGAAATAATCGATACCGGACGACAAAGGGCTAAGATGGTCATCATCTTCTTCTCACTTATCTTACTCAAACCTGCCAACATAACAGTGATATCAGCCGGTCCAATTGGAGCAAGCATCACTATAGTAACTAACTTATGAAAAGAGTTACCAAAAAATCGATCTTCATAGACAGATAATTTCTCTTCGGCAATCATTAAGTAAACAGCCGAACGTCCGTATGCTCTAACAAGGCGAAATAACAGTAGACTACCTAAAAGAATACCCAGATAATTCAACAAAAAACCAAAAATAGGACCAAATGCTAAAATACCTACAACTGTAATAATGCCCCCTGGAATAGGAGCTATTAAGACTTGCAATACTTGCAAGCCAAAAAACAAAATTGCTCCTAGCACTAAATCCTTGCTAATCAGTTTCTGCAAGGCATCAGGATTCTCAATAATATCTAAATTAACTACCAGAAAGTAAACAAAAATCCAAGATAAAATCAGTATAATCGTAGAAAGTACTTTAACTAAGGAACGAGTTGTTCTTTTGTGACTACTCATAACGCAGTGCCTCGATTGGATCTAACTGACTGGCTTTATTAGCTGGAAGCAATCCAAAGACGATACCGATAAATGCTGAGAAACTAATAGCTACAAAGGCAACATTTAATGAGACAGTCGCATCTGGTAAACGCATTGCAGCACCTAAACTTCCGACTGCTAGAAAGGCTAATAAAAGCCCCAGACAACCACCTAAAATCGTTAATACGACAGCTTCAATCAAAAATTGTGTTAGGATATTTCGACGGGTGGCGCCCAATGCTTTTCTAAGACCAATCTCACGTGTTCGCTCAGTAACAGATACCAACATGATGTTCATCACGCCAATACCACCCACTAAGAGAGAGATACCCGCAATAGCACCGATAACGGTTGTCATTATTCCAAATTCTCGATTAATATCATTCAAAATAGCACTATTATCTGCCACAACATATTTGCCATTTCGAACCTGTGACAACTTGGTCAGCTCTTGACCAGCTAGCTGACCTAAAGTCTGACTTTCGGTCACATCATCAACATGAATGAAGATTTCTCCAACCTCATCCATTTGAAATTCTTGCGCCACTTGAGTATTAGTCATAACAGCTGTTCCATTGATACCTGCCATAGACATAGAATCATTTGAAGCCTTAAAAACACCTATTACCAGATAGTCCTTATCTCCAACCGTTACGATCTTATTTAACGCTTGTTTATAATTTTTTTTACCGAATAATTGATCCGACATAACCGTATCAATCATAATAATTCTGGAAAAGTGACTGTAATCTTCATCTTGAAATTGTCGACCGGCAACAATATCATAATTTTTAACAGTAAAATAATTTTGACTAACGCCAGTAATCATGGCATCTTTTAGCTCTTTTTTACGATAGGATAGTTTTCCATTGGCTGAATTGGTCACAAAATAAGAATCAATTCCTGGAATAGAAGCAACAACCTGATCTAACCACTCCGTTTGAATTGGCTTTTCTGCTGTTCCTCCACCAAAAAAGGCTGCATAAGGATCATCTTCCTCACCTTTTTCTTTATAATATAACCTAACTTGTTTTTGATCCCCAGTGAAACTATCCGAAACACTTTTTTTCATCGCATTTCCAAGTCCCATGATGATAACAACTGCTGCCACTCCGATAATAATTCCCAACATGGTCAAGAAGGAACGCATTTTATGGCTAAGTATTGAACTAAAAGCGAATTTCCAATTTTCCACACTTTCCTCCTAATCTATTCGCACACTACCTGTCGTATCAAGTGTCATTTCTCCATCTCGAATAACAATCTTACGTTTCGCATAATCCGCAATCTCAGGTTCATGAGTAACCATAATAATGGTTTTTCCTTCATCATTTAAGGTTTGAAGTAGTTCCATGATCTGCTTACCTGTTTTGGTATCCAAAGCTCCCGTCGGTTCATCAGCTAAAATAATAGCTGGATTGTTTACCAAGGCGCGTGCGATAGCGACCCTCTGCTTCTGTCCACCCGATAATTCTGACGGTAAGTGTTTAGTCCGATCACCAAGCTCTACTTTTTCTAAAAATTCCTTTGCCCGCTGTTTTCTTTTACTAACGCCAACACCACCGTAAATTAAGGGAAGCTCAACATTTTGCAAAGCATTCATCTTTGAGAGTAGGAAAAATTGTTGAAAAACAAACCCTATCTCTTGATTACGTACCTTAGCCAGTGCCTTGCTTGACAAGCCCGATACAGACTGTCCATCTAAATCATAACTCCCTGAACTAGGTCTATCCAAAAGACCGATAATATTCATCAACGTGGATTTCCCCGATCCGGAAGGTCCCATAATGGCTAAAAAATCACCTTCACGCACTGTGAGATCAATTCCCTTTAAAACCTGTAACTCTTGTTCACCATTCCGATAAGACTTCGTAATGCCTGTTAACTGCATTAAAACCTTGTTATCTTCCATGGCTATTTCTCCTCACTAGCTGCTTTAGGAGTCTCTTCAGCAACGAGCTTATCATCGCTAAGCTTTTGACCAGCTTTTAAATCCTTATCAGGATTCATGATAATGCGATCGTCTTTTGCCAAGCCAGTTACAATTTCTTGGGAATTAGCATCCGCTTTACCAAGCCCAACTTCCTGTTTGGCTACTTTTTGGGTTAGCTTATCATAACGCCAAACATAGTCTTTTCCTTTTGAGCTAACAATGGCTGAGGTTGGCACCAAAAGAGATTCCTTATTGTTGACCACTTCTACAGATACTGTAAATCCTTGTTTCAATTCGGCTAGGTCACTGGTAATATCAGCTTTATACTCATACTGAGCACCATTTGTTCCACCATTAGAAGGACCAGCTGTACCAGCTGATTGTTCAGGGTAGTCTGAAATGCTGCTTATTTTCCCTTGCCATTTTTTATCTGGATAAACCTTAGATTTTATAATGACTTCGTCACCTTTTTTAAGATTAGCCAAATCATATTCCGTCAAATACCCTTTAACCTGAAGTTGTCCTTGCGTAGCAACGTGAACAAGAGTTTGACTTTCTTTAGCGGATGGATCAATGGAAGGGTTGACTTCAACAACTGTCCCATCCACATCACTCAAAACAACAGTTTGGTTCAATGCTTCTTGAGCTTTAGTCACCTCAGCTTCAGCATCAGCGTAAGCATCATTCAAGTCTTGCATTTGCTGATTATAGGTTTGTTCGGCTGTCAGTGTTGTTGTCGTCTGACGTGTTGCAGAGTCTGCATTTTCCGATTCTTGATCACTCGGTGTTTCCACGGGAGTGGTAGTTTGTGTCCCATAAGTTTTTAGCGTGTTAATCTGACGTCCTACCTTATTTAGATTTCGAACCGCCGTATCATAGGCAGCCTGAGCACTCGTTGCATCATACTGAACCAGTTGTTGCCCTTTACCAATTTGTTGACCAACTTCAACAGTAACAGTAGCTGAACTTCCCTTAGAATGATCATAATAAACATACTGCTCCGATAATGCTGCCACCTTACCAGACAATAAGGTTGATGAAGCAATTTTACCACTCGTCACTGTACCAGTCTCATACATCGTCTCTGCTTCAGTGCTCTGGTTAGTGCTCGACATCTGGTAGACACTAAAACCACCTACTAATAACGTCAAAGCCCCAACACCTAAAAATACCTTTTTCGTCAATCCTAAACGTTTAATACGCCTTATCATAACAGCCTCCTTAATAATTTGTATTATTATAGAATTTTTTCACAACCAATGCAAGCGATTACTGCATTGTGAGTATTTTTGTAAAATATCATGTTAATAGGATAAAAAAGAAGACCCGGAGGTCTTCTAGTTTATAGTTCTAATTTGAAATAGATCCTCTCTAATGAAAAGATGGTGAATGGATTTTAAAACATAAGGACAGCAATAAAATCAACTTTTTCCATAGTTCAATAATCCGGGCTAATACATATCAACTTCTTTTGACCTAATCTTAGCTTATATCGTTTCATAGTCACTGGCTAGTTTCTAATAAGTCTCCGGAAAGCTTAGCCTACCTATTTCTTAAGACTGACTGGTACATAACCTTCGTACTGACTATGTCATATTTTAACATTAACCTCATATAATCTCTGGCTTAAATTCAAAATATATTACTCTCAACCTTTCAGCAACTAAATAAGAAACATTTATTACTTCATATTAATAAATAACTCATCATCTTTTTTGAAGATATCATAGAATTTTTTTGATAATACCAATTGATATTCTTCACCTAAATCAGAAGTATCCTTAGGTTGAAAATTTATATCCAAATGAGTTATTGAATTAAACCACAAAAAATTAGGCCAATATAACAATTCATTATTAGGCACTAAATCGTCTAAGATTGGATAATTAATTTTCGTATTTTCATAGACAACAGAATTCTTTAAAAATTTATTAATATAAACTGTAGTCACTGTCTCTGTACCTACATCCGATAAATCATCAGCTAATAGTATTGATTGATTTTCAAACTCATTTTTTTGATAAGATAATGTACTCGCATAAGTTAAGCTAAAAGAAAATAGATAGTATACTAACAATGTTACTGCAGTAATTCTCAATATCTTAATTTTACTAGAAATGTGCAGTATACCTGATATGATTAAAACTAAGGAGAGGAAGAAACCAAATCCATATATATATCTTGGACGATCATCAGCTAAGGTCGTTGATACCGCAATATAAACACCGTAACTAAAAATAAAACCCATTACTAAGTAAAAACTAGTATACAATAAATTTTTTAAAAACTTCTTTTCTCTAACATTTATTGACTGCAGTATCAAAATTATCAGAGCAATGATAATTAAGTAAAGCCAAACATTAGCCAGCTGATTTCGAACAGTATCCTTGAAAACCGTTAAATTTTCAGCCATTGTTGGTACTAATTTATTTAACGAAGAAATCTTAGTATTATCTCCACGTTCTAAAAGTTGCGGATTAAACCTCATTTGAATCAAATAAAACAACATACCAGTTGTATAAGCCATAGCTGCAATAACTGTATTCTTTATTTCTCCTAAAAAAGATTTTCCTTGTATTAAATTTAAAAAAATGATTGATAGAAGTGTAATAATATAGATCCCAGACGATGCTTGATATGAATTACACATAAGGATAATAGCAAAAACACTAGTTAAAAAAAATAATAACTTTTTATCGTTCTTTAAAAATATATATGGCATCACAGATACAAGAACTGACAAACAGATATATGGACTATCAAATCTAAAGCTAAGAACTTCTAGAAACCATGGATTAATACCAATAATTATACTTGCTATGGTCGAAGACCAAGAAATATATTTGTTGCTATTTAGTATATATAAAACAACGCAGGCTGTTAAACTCATTATAATAGCCGATAGGATATGTGTTGTTAATCCCATGTCAGTTAAATGACGATTCCCTTGAAAAGTCCAAGAGGCATATTCACTAAAATACCTTGCGTAATGCGCTATAAAATTAGCTATTCCTTGTCTTTGTCTAGCAATATCGTCAATATATGGATAGTTAACTAAACCAATGTTAATATTTACAATCAAATTAATAATGAAAATTACTAATACTTTTATTTTATTATTTTTTATAAACTCTTCAATTTGTCTTTTCATTTAAATTTCACCATTATTCTTTGACACTAAAAAAGGATTTGTAATTTTTCAGATATCCTTTACCCTCAGTCAAATCGTACTGAATAAGTCTTAAGTCTTCAGCTATTATTTTATGTTCTTGCGTTATAACCTTCTTATCAATGGATGAATGATCTAGAACATCTGTCATTAATGCGTAATATGGAGATACTTTGGAATTTGTATGTTTTAGAACCTCTGCAGAAAAATCACTTGAATTGACCAAGGGATAAGTAAGCTTTTGATTTTCTTTATTATTCCAAATGAAATAGTCTGTTTGATACTGACTTTTTTTATTTTTAGCAAATGATTTTTCAGGATATAGACTTGGTAAATGATCTCCGTAAAAAACTACCGTGATGTCTTTATCCATTTTTGAAAGCTCATTTAAAAAATCATAAGTCGCATTATCTGTAGCATTAATTAATCTTGCGTAACTGCTCAATTCATCATTTTCTGAATCACTAAAGTTTTGTCCAATCCCTGAAATTTGAACCGGTTCCTCCAGTCTCCACGGAACATGATTTTGCATAGTAATAACCGAAAAGAATTGTTCTTCATCATTATGCTTGATTTTGTCTAGTACAGTTTGATACAAACTTTCATCACTAACGTTTGCACCTAGATATGATATATTTTGTAAAATATTATCAGTGTTTGCTAAAGAATAAAATTTTTCAAAATTTAATTTTTTATATACAGAATCTCGCATATAATTGGCTCCATTTTGTGGATGAATTACTATTCTATTTCGTGGAGTATATTGGTCACTTATTGATGGGAAAATATTTAATCTTGGAACAACTTCTGTATAAATTGTTGAAACAGTCGATGAAAAATTATATAAAGGTAAACTTGTTAAAGTTTGAAATTCCATATTAGCTGTACCACCGCCATACCCATCAGACTGCATTAATCCACTAGTGGTACTCTCTTTTATTGATTTTATTTTGGGAATTACATCTTGAGATAAATTTACTCCATCTACACGACTTGGATCAGAGAAACTTTCACTTAAAATATAAATTAAGGTTGTATCTTTTATATTTTTCGTTCTTTCTTTATTAATTTGAGAAGCTCTATTTTCATATTTTTTGGCAATTTCCTCTATCTTATCAGAATCATAACCTCTAGGTTTATCCATAATTGGATTTGTGATTTGCTTTACCCAAACATATGCTAGAGATTTGTATGTAGCATTTTTAGAAAATCCCAACCAATTTATATCATACCAATTATTAACTTTAGACAGTACAGGAACTCCATCTTTTACCTTGGCATCTGATACATTTGAATATATCAGATTAATGAAACAAATAAAGCTTAAAATAGTTAGTAAATGAAATAATCGACTAAATTTAGATTTATATATTCTACCCACTAATATTCTTTTATATAACATTAAATAAAGAATAATAGTAACCAAAACCCCAATGATAGAATAAATTAAAATACTACTATTAACAAATCCTAAAATGACATCAATTTGCTTTATCCAGATTAGATCAGTTACTAACAATGGTTCGTTCCTCATTGAAAATTTAAGAGAATTCGCAGTTACTAAAATTATTCCAATCAATATATTTAAAAAACTAGCAATTAAAAATCGATTAAAAATGACATACGAAAGCAAAAAGAAAACTGATAATATAATTATTTGGAATAACGTTGCCGCTGGAAAAATATATCTATCCAATAGTAATTCTTTTATAGATAATGGTTCCTGAATAAAATAGTTAAATATTACAGCCAATAACAAACTTATAGACAAGGCCAAACTAGCCGTAGGTTTATTTTTTGAAATACTTCCTAGAGCTTTCAAAGAAATATAAATGACAAATAATAAACTAACAATGCTTAACGTTATGTTAAAAAAATAGTGAAAAATATACAAAAAATTATTCTTTTCAGAAAAAAATTCTGATACTGAATCTAGAATCGCTTTCGAAAATTGTGTTTTTTCAACAATAACTATTAACAATAATATAGCAATTTGAAAGTCTTCATCGAATAATTTACTTTTATTATAATGTTTTTTATGATCTATAAACCAATTCAATACCCACGATAAAAAAACAATTGAAATAATAATTACTATTGCTTTAAAATCTACATACACATATTCATCAAAGTTTGTGATATGAAAGTTAGGATTATTGATATTACTCGTTATTAGCAAAAAATAATAAATAAAATTGACAATTGCATAACCTAGTATTAATTTAAAAATAGATTTAAAATTCAATAAATCTTGAATCTTAAAAATCATATAAACATAGGATAATACTGTCGGAAGAAATAATAAATTCTTTATTGAATTCAGTAATAATAGTAACTCACCATTTGTGTCCGAAATACCATACTGAGTAATAATAAATACAGAAAGAATTATTATTGAAAAAATCCCAGTTACCCCAAAAAAGATATTTTGGATTGTTTGTTGCTTAAACTTCATGATATTATCGTTTAATAATCCTCCTCAATATATACTTAATCGCACTCCCTGGCCCACGATAAATATATTTTAGTGCACCTTTGATACCACCAATATGATCAAAATTTACATAGGTATTAGGCAGTAACTCTGGTCTAATATTTAAAACATTATTATCAACAAAAGGTGTAATATAAACAGTATTTTGTGCAATGATATAGTCATAACGTTGATTCCATGCCAAGTATACTAAAATACGTTCGATGGCATGTAGAATGGTGTGTTGAGGTAGAGGCTCAGCAGGAATATCATCATCTGTCAAATTTAAGTCAAATAATGGTTTTAAGGCATCATATTTAAACCAAATAAATGTACCATAACTCATGATGAAAGTATCTAACTTATCAAAATCAATCTGGCGTTCCATTCCCATTCTTTGCCATAAATCATTCATATCTTGTGCAAAACGGTTTTCATTCCATGGATCAACAATTTTAGTATATCTAAAAAATGATGGTATATCAGCAATAACAAGTCCGATGTTATCATGAGACTCCAATTTATCAAGTAAACCATCCGCTGGCTGAATCAACATCTGGTTCAACTCATGACGCCATGAATCTCCAACCCAGTGTGGGTATTCCGGAGATTTTTTTGTATGAAAATGTCCAATATAATCGTAAGAAGCCAGTTGCTCTTTAAGCTTTAACATCGGGATGATGTCTCTACCTTTTTTTCCTGTAACAACAACCTGAGCCACTTTATCTAGGCTATCTAAAATAGTTTGAATTTCTTTCTTTTTTTCATCACTATCTGTTGTTAGAAAAAGATCATAATGAAAAGAAAATGCTTCAAAATATTGTAAAAACTCTTCTAATAAATCAACATAGAAAGTGTGCAAATGAATAGCTACTTTTTTATTTAGTGCTATTGTTTTATTGGAAGCAACAGTCGTGTTAAAGACTTTTTGATCAATTAAGTAAGGAGGAGTTGGTAAACTAACATTTGACATATGTTCATTAATCAAAGAAATGGGATAGTTAGATGATTTTTCTATAGCACGTATTGTATAAGGTGCTAAGTGCTGAACTAGGTCAAAAGTCTTTATTTTTATAAATGGTACCTTATGATCAATTAAAACATGAGGATAATGAATAGAAAAATTTGAATGGAAAAAATCTTTATTTAATGGCAGTGTGTTTAGTACAGATTGATACTTAAATCCTGCTTCAACAAAGAGTTTTGTATACATTGTTTCATAGTTGTCAATTACTTTTTGAACATCTTCATATGATTCTACGGATTTCCAAAATTTTTGGAAATCCGATGATTGAATCATACGTTTTTTAAATGAAATAAAGTAAGACTGTAAGTGCTCATTGATATAAATATTTCCTGCTTGTATCCCTTGATGATTGGTCATACCCCAAAAATCAACGGAATCATCATTTTCATAACGTTCATAATAAGGATACATATCCCATAAAGGACCAAAACAAGTATCATTCATGACTGTCACCGAGTCATAAGTCTTTAAAGATTCAAACCCTTCCAGCATCATACCATCGTGCCAGGCAGCGAAATCATAACCTTTATTTTCTCGTTGTTGATATTGAGAAATTAACTGACTATCAACTAATGTATCAATATCAGAACTTTCCAAAGGGCTATTAGAGAGAAAAATAACCTTTGAAAATAGGGGTCTCATTTTCTCTAATTGATAATAGACATGATTTGAAATTCTATTATATTTATTAAAATGAACGTAAATCAATAAGCGTTTCATTTTTTTCTCCTAAAAAAATTGATTATTTTAGTTGGAAAAATCCAACGGCGGGAACCAATTACAGTGTGGTATTTTTGAAAGAGTTCATCATATTCAGATTGTAATTCCATAAGTCGTAGACTATCATTATTAGTTTTTTGACTTTCTAATAGTAAAGAAGCAGATTCTGCCAATGATTGATTTTTAGATTCAATAACCTTTATTAACTCATTAGCAATATATGTCTCAGATGTAATATCTGAAATATTAAATCGCTCATACTCCAAAACAAATTGTTTATCTAAGTATGGGGTTAAATCAAACTCAATAAATGGATAAAAATCAGAAAAGACATAACTATTATTGTCTATATGAGCGTTAGCTTTTACAGGTAAAACCTCTGTTTGACAGTTAGATGTTGTAAGAGAAATTCTACGATAAAAACTTGGAATATTTGACATATGAATTCTTAACTTATTTATTTCACTCGGAACTTCGAATGTTATAGAGTCATTGAAAAATATTTTTCTATCAACCAAGATTTCTTCTTCCAGATTCGAATTAATGGCAACAACTGATAGGCTTTCTTTTTTTATAGAACCTTCGATGTCAAGATTTGTTAATTGGTCAAAATGATAGTCTATCGCATTTCCAATTTCTTTAGGAAAAGTTGAAATATGCTTCTTCAATATATAAGCATATAATGTATAGTATCCTTTTAAATCGTTTCTTTGACTCATAGAAGATTCTAGAACTCTATAATAAAAATAGGCTTCATGACAAGGTACAGCTATAGCAGCGTTAGAAACTATTAGCTTTAGGAAAAAATCATAGTCTTCCAACTTCTTATAATTTAGCTCCGAATCATAGGTAACTCCCTTTAAGATTGAAGTTCTGACTAGTGAACAAGAATCAATAAAATTTCCCTTAAATAATTCAAATAAATCAAAAGATTTTGTTTTTAAATAAACAGAATTATTATCAGGATTCACTAAATTGCCATAAACAATATCTGCATTCTCTCTCTCTGCAGTTTGAATCAACTTTTCAATATACATCTCTGATAAATAGTTATCACTATCCACAAAAAGGAAATAGTCGCTTTCTATAATTTCTAGTGCTCTATTTCTGGTAATCACTAAACCTTCATTCTCTTTATCAATATATTTAATAGCCTGCTCAAAACAGGTATTTGCTATCATATCTTCAATCAACTCACCCGACCGATCAGTTGAACCATCGTTCACTATTATTAAACTAAAATTTGTAAAGGTTTGATGAAAAATACTATTTAAACATTGTTCAATGTACTTTTCATGATTATAACATGTTACAATTACAGAAACACTTGGTTCCATTACTTAAATTTCCACTCCCCATTCCTTTGAATCATCCCTGTAGCAGAATCCTTAGCAGATATATCGTCGTTTGAAATATCAATTCTATTAATTAAAATTATTGGAGTATTATTCGCATCAGCAAAAGCAACCATTTTATCTGAGTCATCTCTAACGGAAACTTGAAGCTTTAATTTTAACTGATTAACATTAGGTATAACACATTTATAAGTGCACTCTTTTATTCCTGTCCCTTCTGTCATATAATCCATAGAATTGTCGTTATATATCCAAAAATTTCTATCAATATCTGTCAGAGAAAAAGCTATATAAGTGGCTATATTATCCAAGACTCTATAGCTAATTCTAAACTCTATCGAAGCTCCTGGCTCGATTTGACCTGGCGTTAAAAGTGTAACCTTCAAATTGTCTACATCAATTTTCTCTACTACAGAACCATCATTTTCCATTATCTGATTGGCATTGTCAAAACTGTATTGATTAGCTACTTCATCTGGTTCTCCTTGTGCTTTAATAAGACCATCTTCGATGAGAATAGCTTTACTGCAATATTTTTTCACAGCTCCCATATCATGGGTGACAAGGATGGTTGTTTTTCCACTAGTCTTACGTTCTAGAAAGTAGTCATTACATTTTCTTTGGAAAGCCTCGTCACCGACAGCTAGGACTTCATCAAGAATTAAAATATCTCCTTGAGCTTTAATAGCAACCGAAAATGCTAATCTAACCTGCATACCACTCGAATAGTTTTTGAGTTTTTGATTCATAAAGTCCTTAAGTTCAGCGAACTCCACGATATCATCGTACATGGCATCAATTTCTTCCGTTGTAAAACCTAGCATGGCACCATTGAGATAAACATTTTCCTTACCAGTCAATTCCGGATTAAATCCAACACCAAGTTCAATAAAAGAAACCATTTTACCATTGACTGTAACATTTCCTTTTTCAGGTGTATAAATTTGAGAAATAATCTTTAATAACGTTGATTTTCCAGAACCGTTTCGTCCAACAATTCCAAAAAAGTCGCCTTCTTCTACTTCAAAATTAATATCTCGAAGCACATGTTGCTCTTTATAGCCCTTTATACCTCGGAAACGATTGACTAGAGCTGTCCTTAGACTCTGTGTACTTTCTGTTGGTAGCTTAAAGTACTTACTAACGTGTTCAACTTTTACCGCAATATTTTTATTTAACATTATAGAATCTCCGCGAAACGATTAGCATTTTTTCTAAATACCCACAATCCAATAAAGAATACAATTACGGGTAAGATGTAAGGAATCATAGCAATCCACTTATGACCAATCAGATCCCATCCTCTCAAACTTCCAGAAAAAACAATAAAACGTCTCAAATCTTGAATAATTTGAGCTAGTGGGTTGAGCATCATGATTTTAGCAATTTTCTCCTGACCTCTTTGTAAAATAAAAGTTAAGGAGTAAATAATCGGTGTTGCATACATACCAGCCTGCATGATGACTTCCCAAATAGGTCCAATATCTCTAAATTTAACAAAAAGAGAAGATAAAATAAGAGAGATTCCAGCTGATAGTAAGAATAATTCAATAAATAATGGGATGACAATTAAAAAACCAATCGATGGTTGTACCCCATTGATTAAGGCAAAAACAAAAACAACTAGAAGATTAATGCCATAATTAATTGCAGCACCAATCACCGATGAAAAAACGATAATCTCTTTTGAAAAATTCAATTTCCGTAATAAATCACCACGAGAAACAATGGACATCATTCCCATGGAAGTCGCCTCTGTAAAGAAGCTCCACGTAACCATACCAAGTAGTAAACCTACTGCATAATGGGGTGTGCCATCATCAAAGCGCAAAAATCTGACAAACACAAGGTACATAATGGTAAAGAGCATCATTGGCTTTAAGATTGACCACAAATGACCAATCAAACTTCCCTGATACCTTAATTTAAAATCTGTCTTCACCATTTCTCTTAGTAAAATTCTATTTTTTTTATCAAAATAATTCATTTTTTCTCCAATTTTATTTATAACCTAACTTCGTTATGATTAATATTGTAAATACAAAAGTGTGAAAGCACCGATTTTTTTTAAACTTATACTCTCGGAGTAAACGCCATCGATCCAACCAATTTTTGTCCATTAAATGAACATATGCTTTAACCATATGAGTTGATGATTCCGACATTTCTTGAGTCAATAATTTTTCGGCTTGGTTTTGACTTGATTTAATGAGCCACCAGTATTTTGAAATCAGAGTATTAGGCTTCAACCAATTTTTTAATCGTTTAGACCAGGTCCTCGCCCCCAAAACATTAGCTTCATGCTGGCGGTAGAGTTGCGTTGCTAGATCGATATATACAAGTTTGCCAAATGATGCCGCTAATAGAGCCAAGTACCAATCATGCATGAGTAAATTATCATATACCTGCCATTTGTCAGCCAAGGCTTTATTGATCATCATGGTACCACCAGTTACCGTATTTTCCGTCAGCTCCTGTACTAGCTCAGTATTGGCATGATGCGACTGAGATTTTATCATACTTTCCTGAAGCACTTCCAAATCTTCATTGACAACCTTCAAATCTGTATAAACTAAGAGAGGCTTAGCTGAAGTTTCACTCTGTGCTCTTTTTAAAGTTACTTCTATTTTTTCAGGCAACCAAACATCATCTTGATCACTAAAAAAGTAATAATCGGCAGAATCGTATTTAACTAAATGGTAAAAACTCTTGATAACACCATAATTTTCATTTTGACCATCATTGATAAACTGGATTCTATCATCCTTTTTAGCCATATCTCTAATGATTGATGTTGTGTTATCACTCGAGCCATCATCACGAATCAGCAGTTGCCAGTCCTCAAAAGTTTGATTCTGGATACTCTTAATTTGATCAGCCAAATACTTCTCCCCATTGTAGGTGGACATCACAATATTAACTTTCATTTAGAAATAATCCCTCGTATTCTCCTACAATTTTTTCCCAAGTATAGTTAGAGTCGACATGTTTCCTGGCTTCACTGCCCAAGTATTTAAAATCATTAGTATCCACTGACTCAATAAGCGTTTTTAAGTTGCCTTCTTCTTTTGACCAATACAGGGCTGTTTGTTGAGCTACTTTTTGATTAAAATCAACCCCTAAAACGAGATTGACGTCTGTATGAGCTAAGGCTTCAAGTAAACCTGGATTAGTACCGCCAACCTCATGACCATGAATATAGGCATAAGCTGATTCACGGATGTAAGCAAGCAATTCCTTATCATAAACAGTTCCAACAAAATGAATTCTGGGATCTGATTGGAAATCTGTTTTTACAGCAAGTTCATCCACATAAGGATTCCCTTCGTGATTACACACAACGAGGAGCTTTCTGCTAGTTTGGCTTGCCTTAAACTCTTTCAGCATTGCTTCATAATTATTTTCAGGAACAAAGCGACCGACAATAAGATAATAGTCCTCTTCTTTTGTTCCCCACTTATCGTAAAAAGATTTCACACGCGCATCGTCTCGAGTTAAAGACGATCTCTTTGTCTCAGTCCCATAAGCAATAAAACGGGTCTTGCTCCATGGGTAAGAAACATTTAAATAATCTTCTATCCCTTCATTATCAGCAATAATCAAATCAGCAATCTGTGTCATAGCTTTTTCGGACTGCTTCAAATAGAATTGAACAGGTTTTGACCATTTGGCTCGACGCCATTCCAAACCATCTGGATTAACCAGCAGGATACCACCGACTGCTTTAATTTTTTTTGCAAAAGGTTTCATAAAGCGACCAATAGTATTTCCTAATATGTAAAAAATAGGATGTTCAATTTGCTGCTCTTTAATATAGGAAAGTGCGTAATTAATAGCCATCATATCATAAGCAATGACACGAGCTGGACCAAGTTTAGGTGGATTGATCGTAAAACAATCCGCGCCTCTAAAGGTAAAATGTTCTCCTGTTTTCTCATCACTCAAACAGGCAACATGATACTTTAGTTGGGAACTTACCTGATGTGTCACTAATGCTTCAACAAAGGTCTCAAAGCCACCATATTTAGCAGGCAGCCCTCTGCTTCCTATTATAAAAATATGGCGCATAAAAACTCCATTCTATTTAGTACAATCATAGTCTATTATACCATAATTTCATTTTCTTCGTTTAAATAAAAAAATCCTCTCTGGCACTGCTAGTCAAAGAGGAATTTCTATTGAATCATTTATTTTTTATCTTGCTTATAAAACTCTTGTAAAGCGTCCTGCCATGTTGGAATAACAAATCCAGTAGCTTTCGCTTTTTTCAAACTCATTGTTGAATTAAGCGGACGTTTTGCCTTAGCTGGAAAAGCTGATGAATCAACAGGCGCTACTTCAACATCTGTATCTTTCAAAATTTCTACAGCAAAATCATACCATGTTGTGTCTTGATCCGTATCATTTGAGAGGTGGTAGTAGCCAAATTCTTTACGGTTCTCAGCCAAGTACGTCATAAATTCAGCCAAGGTACGTGTCCAAGTTGGACGACCATGCTGGTCATTAACAACCGTTAAACGCGGATGCTTCTTGGCCAACTCCTGCATGGTGAAGACAAAGTTTTTACCATAGTTGCCAAATACCCAAGCTGTGCGAATAATGTAAAAGTTCTTGGCATACTTTTCAACAGCTTCTTCACCAAGGCGTTTGGTACGTCCGTACTCAGTCTTTGGATCTGGCATATCCGTTTCAAGCCATTCTTGTCCCACTGGTTTGTCACCGTCAAAAACATAGTCCGTTGAAATGTATACTAAAGTAGCATTATGTTTAGCAGCAACTTTTGCAACGTTTTCCGTTCCAGTCACATTAATAGCGTAGTTGAGCTCTTTCCCTTCGTCTTCAGCCGCATCAACCGCAGTATAAGCAGCACAGTGATAAACCAATGTTGGTTTAACCTGTTCAAAAACTTCCTCCACCTTTGCTAAATCAGTAATGTCCATTTCAGCCACATCAACTGCTACGTACTCTTCATAACGTTCATCTAGCAAATAACGAAGTTCAGTCCCCAATTGACCATTGGCACCTGTAATTAAAATCATGTTCTTCCCCTTGATTCTATTGTTCTTGAAACAAAGTATATCAAAAAAAGGGTTTTATTTCACCCTTTTTCTTTGACAATGTAAACAGGACGTTTCTTAGTCTCTAAGAAAATTTTAGCGATATATTTACCGATAACTCCCAACGCAAGTAGTTGTAACCCTCCTATAAAGAGCATAATAGTGACTAAACTTGCCCAACCAGCAACTGGATCATCAACTAGAATTTTTCTTACAATTACGAATAGAATACCTATAATTGATGCCATAAATGAACCAGCACCTGCCCAAAGCGCAAGATTTAGAGGAGCTTCTGAAAAGTTGATAAAACCATCCATGGAGTACTTCAGCAAACTCCAAAAGGACCACGATGTCTCTCCCGCAATTCGTTCTCGATTTTCAAAAGAAATATAGGTAACATCGTAACCAACCCAAGAAAATAGTCCTTTAGAAAAACGGTTCACTTCACCAAGTTCTAAAATACTATCAACCACCTGACGCGTCATCAAACGAAAATCTCTAGCACCGTCAACCATCTCTGTACTAGAAACAAGGTTGATCAACCAATAAAATGTTCTAGCAAAAAACGATCTCAGTGGTGGCTCCCCTTTTCGATCCGCTCTGCGGGTTCCAACAACATCGTAACCTTCTTGAATTTTTGCATACATTTCACTGAGTAGTTCTGGAGGGTCCTGCAAATCGGCATCCATAACAGTGATGTAATCCCCTCTTGCCTCCTCAAGACCTGCTAGTAAAGCAGCCTCCTTACCGAAGTTTCTCGAAAGAGACAAGTAGTGAACATTGATATACTTTTTTGAAACATCCCTTAATACAGATAGAGTATTATCTTTTGAACCATCATTCACAAAAATATATTCAAACAGTAATTCCGTAGATAACTCTTTTTCAACTTTTTGTGTTTCTTCCAAAAAAGGACGTATAGTTTCTTCTTCACCATAACATGGAATGATTAAACTTAGTGTTTTCACAATCCTTCCTCCTTTATTATTTATCGAATCCCAAGAGCTATTCTAGCGTAGCGACTCAGACGGTCTACTGACCAAGCTGGTGTCCACACCAAACGCACTTTTGCATCAGTCACTTCTGGAACAGACTTTAAAACATCATAAATCTGATCTGTAATAAGGTCTGCTAGTGGACATCCCATAGTTGTTAAGGTCATGTCGATTTGTGTTTTACCATCTTGCTCGAAGTGAATTTCATAAATCAAACCAAGATTGATGATGTCAATACCCAGTTCAGGATCAATAACTTCTTCAAGAGCCTCAAAAATACGCTCTTTAATATTAGCAATTTCTTCTTCCGTATAATTGATAACTTCTGACATATTTTCCCTTTCACAATAGCTTATCTGGAATTAAGGCGATTAAAAATGTCTATTAGACTACTCTAGTTCTAGTAGAGTACTAAAACAGGCCACTCCTACACTTGTTTCTTATTTCTAGTGAGCAATTAAAAATATCTGACTGATTACTCTGATTTCTATTTTTAGCAGAGCACCTAAACAGGCTTCACTTCACTCATTTCTTATTTTTAACAAACTTTTGCTAGTTATTGAACGCATTTAAATTCCTAGGCGACCATTAAAAACTCCTATTTTTAACGACCGTATTTAGTTTTTAGCAAACGATTAAAGTATCTAGTAGGCTAACAGTGGTCATTTTTATTAAATTACCTAAAACAGTCTATGCCTAGACTGTTTTAGTCCTCCATAAAGTCTTTGAGCTGTTTGCTACGGCTTGGATGACGGAGTTTACGAAGCGCTTTTGCTTCAATCTGGCGGATACGTTCACGGGTAACGTTAAAGACTTTACCGACATCTTCGAGCGTACGCATTTTTCCATCATCTAAACCGAAACGCAAACGAAGAACGTTTTCTTCACGATCTGTGAGTGTATCAAGAACATCATCTAACTGCTCACGAAGAACAACACGTGTGGTGTAATCAACTGGATTTTCAATCACTTCATCTTCAATAAAATCACCTAAATGACTATCATCTTCTTCACCGATAGGTGTTTCAAGAGAGACTGGCTCTTGTGCTATTTTTAGAATCTCACGCACCTTGTCAGGAGTCATATCCATGCGTTCTGCAATTTGCTCGGGTGTTGGATCTTGTCCTAACTCTTGCAAAAGATTACGTTGCTCACGAACCAGTTTGTTGATTGTTTCCACCATGTGAACGGGAATACGAATGGTACGAGCTTGGTCTGCGATAGCACGTGTAATAGCCTGACGGATCCACCATGTTGCATAAGTTGAAAATTTGAACCCTTTTGAGTAATCAAATTTATCAACAGCTTTCATAAGTCCCATATTACCTTCTTGAATCAAATCCAAGAATTGCATCCCACGTCCTACATAACGCTTAGCGATAGAAACAACCAAACGTAAGTTAGCTTCTGCAAGACGTTGTTTGGCTTGAAGATCACCATTTTCAACAGCAATAGCCAATTCTTTTTCTTCCTCATTGGTTAACAGTGGTACGACACCAATTTCTTTCAGGTACATACGAACAGGGTCGTTCACTTTCGCTGAATTGCTACCTAGAAGCTCTTCATCTGTTAACTCTTCAGGTTTTGGTGCTTCAACAACATATTTAGAGGATGGATTGCCATCCTTATCTGTAATAGCAATACCACCATCTGTTAGACGCTCTAAAAGATCATCAATTTGATCTGCATCTAAACTAAAGGGAATAACTAATGTTTCAGTAACTTCGGTATCAACAGCAGTACCAGCTTGCTTGTGATTACGAATAAACTCAGCAACCTGAACGTTAAAAGTTGTTATTTCTTTAGTTTTTTCTGCCATAATTCCCTCTATTCTATACTTCTTTTCTGTGCAATAAGTGCTTCTAAGGCGGCAAGTGCACTTTCTTGATCGCCCTGGTTACTCGTATCTTTAATCAATTGACTTTGCTTACGCATATCATTTTGTACTAACAGACGTTCACGATGTCTCTCTAAATCTAAGATTTCATTGTCCCCAACTTCTTCTGGCAACTGCTCTTCCAAAACTTGATAATAGGCCTGCTGCACTGCTTCAGACTCTCCAGATAATTCAAATGAAGTAATATCCCCATTAGCCAATAACAGTTGATACAACTCAATTAATTCGGGGGTATGGAATTGAAAGTCATCCCTCAACTTAAAATCATTAAGAATCACAGGATGAAAGAGCATACGATGAAAGAGATGATTCTCTGTCTTTCTAAGGGCTGTCACCTGCTTAACGATTGGCATATCGATATAGACAGGCTCCACTGCTTGCGTTTGAACCGTATCTTGTCTTATGGAGAGACGACGGTTATTGACAGACTGCTCAACTTGATGGTAGTCAAAATCTGGCAGCAACTCTGCAACCTTACTGATATAGGTATTTTGAGCTGTAATGGATGGTTCTTTAGCAATAATATCAGCTATTCGTTCCACATAAGCAATCTGACTTTGAAGGTTATCACTGTTCTCAGGAAGGAGATGATACATCCAAAATTCCACTTGACTAATCCGAGATTTTTCAAGTAAATAGGCCAATTCTCCCGCTGAAGTAGCTTTCAAGTATTCATCCGGATCCATTCCTTGTGGCATCTTGACAACATCCACTGTAAACTGTGCTAGAATCTCTAAAGATTTGGCAATGGCGTTTTGCCCAGCAGCATCACCATCATAGGTTAGGACGACTTTTTTAGTGAATTGACTCAGATGACTCACATGTTCTTGCGTCAAAGCCGTTCCCATAGAGGCAACTGCATTCACCACCCCAGCTTGATAAGCAGCTATGACATCCATAAAACCTTCCATTAGGTAGACTTCCCGTTTTTTGGCAATGACTGGTTTAGCCTGATCTAAATGGTAAAACTCATAAGATTTATTAAAGATTGGTGTTGAACGAGTATTTTTGTATTTTGCGTGATGACTCTCTTTAGCCTGTTCTGTCCAAATACGGCCAGAAAAACCAATGACTTTCCCTTGATCATTCGTCAAGGCAAACATAATCCGATTTTGAAAAGCATCATAGATACGATTTGATTCCTCAGATAGATTGAAAAGACCTGAAGCTAAAATAGTCTCCTCATCATACTTATTCGATAAAGATTTGAATAAATAATCAGGTTCTTCAGGTGATAGACCAATCTGAAAATGCTTAATCAACTCATCCGTTAGCCCTCTCTCATATAAATACTGTCGTGCCACCTCTCCTTGCTTTGTTGTCATTAAAACTGCCTGAAAGAACTTATTGGCATCAGCATTGATCTGAAATAGTTTCTCGTGAGGATGCTTAGGTTGATGATGATTGGTTTGTGGCACTTGAACAGACATATCCAAGCGATCTGCCAAGACAGTCGCAGCCTCTTTAAACGGAATTTGCCTATAATCTTCTAGAAACTTAAAAACGTCACCTGATTTTCCACAACCGAAGCAATGGTAAAATTGCTTATCTTCGATAACGTTAAATGATGGCGTTTTTTCCTTATGAAAGGGACAAAGTCCCAAGTGATTGTGACCTGCTTTCGATAGAGCAACAACCTCTCCGATAACATCTACAATATTGGTTTCTTGCTTGATTTGAGCAATGGTTTCTTTATCCAAAATCATAACATCACCTCCACAAAAATCCAATTTTGCCTTACATTGCATTATAACATTAACAATGGCACGTGTAAAATAAAAAATTTAAGATAAATGTATGATAAGGATGCTTTTAAAAAGACTTCACTACAAATCGGAGACTAGTAATCTGCATCAGAATTTTATCGAAATTTCCTAATCTTCTATTAATGTAAATGCTTATCGCTCGCTGAGTCATACTATTCCAAGAAACAAGTACTGAAAAATATTGAAAACGCTCCCTGAAACCTTTTATTTACTCGTGTTTTCACTAACATAAAAAAAGTTCAAATATCTTGCTACTAATCTTCCTTTACTGTATAATAAATTCTAATTAAAGAAAGGGATCGATTATGATTAAAGAATTAAAAGCTTTTTTGTTTAAAGGTAATGTCCTTGACTTGGCTGTTGCCGTTATCTTTGGTGCTGCTTTCAGTGCCATCATCACATCATTAGTGGAAGATATCATTACTCCTCTACTATTAAATCCTATTTTACAAACAGTTAACGCAGAACGCATCGCTGAATTGACATGGAACGGTGTTGCTTACGGTAACTTTTTGAGTGCTGTACTTAACTTCTTAATTGTTGGTACTGTCCTCTTCTTCATCGTTAAAGCTGCAACTAAATTAATGCCAAAGCAAGACGAAGTTGTTGAAGAAGTTGTCCTTTCAAACGAAGAGATTCTTCTTGCAGAAATCCGCGATCTTTTAGCGCGTAAATAAGAAAATCTATTTATTACAAAAAGCAGGTTCTAAAACCTGCTTTTTTTGATTATCTTTTACATAATTTTCAAAAATGCGTAATAGACCATACCCTACTAACCTCTCCCTTTGAAAAAGACAATAGAGTTAAGAAATCTAGACCTATAGTTCTTCTACCAATCTCTCAGATCTTTTTCCTTCTTTTACTGATATCAATCGCTTCACTGATATATAACCAATAATTATCAATAACTTTTAAGGTGTCAGGCGATAGAACCACGCTTTTCTTTCTTGCGTTTAAAAATAAGAAAATTAAATAAGAACTCAAAAATTTACCTTATAAACCGAGCAGTCATCTTTTCGCATGTATGATCTATCTATCACTATAAACTAAAACACTTCCTATTCTATTTGGAATAATCTTATTTTCGAGCACAATACTCTTTCTCTCCCTTTTTGTTAATAATAATGTCTCTATCATTGGTAAGAGTCAACTCTCTAACAAGACTTTTCTCTTTTCTACTGTTATCAAGTAAGATTCTATTCTAGTAGTATCGAGCGTAATTTATCTTTTCCCAATAGATATAGATAGCTACCTAAGAGCAGGACGTTGTCAAAAATTCAACTTTAGAAAATAGCTAATCTGCTTCTAGATGTTTTAAAATGCCAAACCAAGAGGAAATGGACCATAAGAAGAGGAATGAGCAAAAAATACAAGGTATATGTCTTATAAATTACTGGCTCAATGAGCACCAGAAGCTTTTCGAGAAAATGGTGTGCCAATTTTTTTCTGCCAAGAGCTGATGTCGTAAAAAATTTCTATCATAAATTAATTCAAGATAGGAAGCTATTATCTCTAATTTACGAGCCTTTGCAAGGTTACTTCTTCTCATCTTCATCCATTGATAAGACACTCAAGAAGGCTTCTTGTGGAACTTCAACTGAACCAATAGATTTCATGCGTTTTTTACCAGCCTTTTGTTTTTCAAGCAATTTACGTCTTCGCGTGACATCTCCACCGTACAGTTTGGCAGTCACATCTTTACGTAGAGCCTTGATATCTGTACGTGAAATAATTTTTTGACCAATAGCTGCTTGGATAGGGACTTCAAACTGTTGACGAGGAATGATTTTCTTCAATTTATCCACAATGAGTTTTCCACGTTCATAAGCAAATTCTTTATGGACAATAAAGCTCAGAGCGTCTACTTTATCCCCATTTAAAAGAATATCCATTTTAACTAGTTGTGATCGACGGTATTCAGAAATCTCATAATCAAAACTAGCATAACCACGCGTTGATGACTTGAGTTTATCAAAGAAATCAAAGACAATCTCAGCTAATGGAATCTGATAAATCACATTGACACGATTATCATCTATATATTCCATAGTTTCAAAAGAGCCACGCTTACGTTGAGCTAATTCCATGACAGCACCAACATAGTCTTGTGGAACCATGATTTGCGCTTTAACGTATGGCTCTTCAATGGAATCAATCCGAGTTGGCTCAGGAAATTCTGAAGGGTTTGAAACTTCCAAAGACTCTCCATCCGTTGTATTGACATTATAAACTACAGAGGGAGCTGTCATAATCAGATTGATATTAAACTCACGCTCTAAACGCTCTTGAATAACATCCATATGAAGGAGCCCCAAGAAACCACAGCGGAAACCAAATCCCAAAGCTTGGGAGGTTTCAGGTTCAAATTGTAGACTGGCATCATTGAGTTGAAGTTTTTCCAAGGCTTCACGAAGGTCGTTATACTTATTGGATTCAATCGGATACAAACCAGCAAAAACCATTGGGTTCATCTGCTTGTAGCCAGATAGTGGCTCACTCGCAGGATTATCAGCCAAAGTAATAGTGTCACCGACACGCGTGTCTGCTACAGTTTTAATTGAAGCAGCAATATAGCCAACATCTCCCGTTGCCAAGTAATTTCGTTCAACAGCCTTTGGAGTAAAAATACCGACCTCAGTGACATCAAAGGTTTTACCATTGGACATGAGTTGAATTTTATCACCTGGCTTAACCATACCATTAGTCACACGCACCTGAAGGATAACCCCACGGTAAGCATCATAGGCAGAATCAAAGATAAGAGCCTGAAGAGGTGCTTCCACATCCCCTGATGGCGCAGGAACTTTTTCCACAATCTGCTCTAAGATATCTTCGATACCGATACCAGCTTTTGCAGATGCTAAAACAGCATCTGAAGCATCAAGACCAATAACATCTTCAACCTCAGCTCGCACACGCTCAGGATCTGCAGCTGGCAAATCGATTTTATTAATAACCGGCATGATTTCTAAATCATTATCCAAAGCTAGATAGACATTAGCAAGTGTCTGAGCTTCAATACCTTGTGCTGCATCAACAACCAAGATAGCTCCCTCACAGGCAGCCAAGGAACGTGATACCTCATAGGTAAAGTCAACGTGCCCTGGTGTATCAATCAAGTGAAAAATATACGTCTCGCCATCTTTAGCTGTATAATTGAGCTCAATAGCATTTAACTTTATAGTAATTCCACGCTCACGCTCCAAATCCATGCTATCAAGCAATTGTGCTTGCATTTCTCGACTTGAGACTGTTTCTGTTTTTTCTAAAATACGATCAGCCAGTGTCGATTTTCCATGGTCGATATGAGCAATAATGGAGAAATTACGAATCTTCTCCTGACGTTTTTTTAAGTCTTCAATCTTCATCTATACTATCCTATATCATTTAATCGTTACACTTTATTATAGCAAAAAATACACCTAAAAAAAAGAACTGGAAAACCAGTTCTTTCATAATCTTATTTACCAAGTTTTGCTTTAGCAGCGTCTGCAAGAGCTGTGAAAGCTGCTGCATCGTTAACTGCCAAGTCAGCAAGCATTTTACGGTTTACTTCAATTTCAGCAAGTTTCAAACCATGCATCAATTGTGAATATGACAAACCATTCATACGAGCTGCCGCATTGATACGTGTGATCCAAAGTTTACGGAAATCACGTTTTTTCTGACGACGGTCACGGTATGCATAGTAATAAGAGTTCATTACTTGCTCTTTTGCAGTACGGAACAAGATGTGTTTTGCTCCATAGTAACCTTTAGCTAATTTTAAAACACGTTTACGACGTTTGCGTGAAACAACGCCACCTTTAACACGAGCCATTTATATTTTCCTCCGAATAATTCTAAATAATACTGTTAATGTTTACAGACCTAATTATTTAAGGCGAGTAAGCATTGCTTTGATACGTTTGAAATCTCCAGCGTTAACCATTGACGCTTTACGAAGATGACGACGTTGTTTCTTAGTTTTTCCGTGGAAACGGTGAGACGTGAAAGCACGGAAGCGTTTCAATCCGCCTGAACCTGTACGTTTAAAACGTTTAGCTGATGCACGGTGTGTTTTTTGTTTTGGCATTTTTCTTCTCCTATTGATAGATATAATCTGACAAGTTATTTCTTGTCTGGAATCGGTGCAAGTTGCATGAACATTTGGCGACCATCCATTTTAGCTCTTTGCTCAATGATAGCAATATCTTGAGTTGCTTCTGCAAACTCAGCCAACACTTTTGCTCCAATTTCCTTATGAGTAATCATACGCCCTTTAAAGCGAATAGAAACTTTAACTTTATTTCCTTTTTCAAGGAACTTACGGCCGTTACGAAGTTTTGTCTCAAAGTCCCCTTTATCAATAACTGGACTAAGTCGAACTTCCTTAACAGTGACAACACTTTGTTTTTTGCGCTGTTCTTTTTGTTTCTTCTGATATTCAAACTTGAACTTACCATAATCCATAATTTTAGCAACAGGTGGAGTGGCTTGCGGTTGGATAAGCACTAAATCAACATTTGCCTGATCGGCAATTGATTGAGCTTCTGATAATGGTTTAATACCTAATTGTTCACCTTCAAGACCAACTAAACGAACTTCGCGAACACGAATTTCGTCGTTGATGAATAGATCTTTTTTAGCTATGATCTTCACCTCTTTATTTTTTTAGAGAAAAACAAAGCGGACTTGACAAATCAAGCCCGCACACATTATGTTCCAATAAGAAACTTGACATGTAGGGCCAGACAACGTTAGTCGCAAGGCGAGAAGTTCTCACTTCTGCTTTTCTCATTGCTATTATAATAACAATTTTATTATCCCTTGTCAATGATTTTCTTCGCTTTTTCTTGAATAAACTCAACCACGCCTTCGATTGATATACCAGTTGTATCAAAAGTAATAGCATCCTCAGCAGCTTTTAATGGTGATACCTTACGATGACTGTCCTTATAATCACGCGCCGCAATCTCATCCTTCAAGGTTTCAAAATCAGTCAATATTCCTTTTTCTTGATTCTCTTTAAAGCGGCGTTCTGCTCTCTCTTCTACTGAAGCAATCAGAAAGACTTTTAATTCAGCATCAGGAAGAACAACTGTTCCAATATCACGACCATCCATAATAATACCACCTTGTGCAGCAATACGTTGCTGTTGCGCAACAAGTTCTGCTCTCATTTCCGGCAATGCTGAAACCCAAGACACGTTATTCGTAACATCTGGTTGACGAATGGCATCTGTTACATCAAGTGTTCCCAAAAGAACTGTCTGTTGACCCTTTTCATCTTTTCCAAAAGAAATAGGGTGCTCAGCTAGTTTTTCAAGGATTTTTTCCACTTTAGAATCGTCTAGTTGATGTTTTAAAGCAAGATAAGTTGCAGAACGATACATAGCACCTGTGTCAAGATAAGTATAGCCAAGATTACGAGCAATAATCTTGGCCACTGTACTTTTACCACTTGAAGCAGGCCCATCAATAGCTATTTTAATAGATTTCATGATGTCCTCATTCTCTAAATTAATTGACATTAACAACATCTCCTGGATTAGCGTACCAGTAACCCAATGTCATATGTTGTGGATTTAGTGCTTGCAACTGCTCAATTGAAATCCCTGCACGAGCTGCAATTGAAGCCGCACCTTCCCCAGCTTGAACAACAATCGTTTGCCCATTTGTTGTAGAAGGCGTTGTTTCCTCAGTGCTTACTTCTGAACTTGTTGAACTACTTTCTTGAGTTGATACGCCAGTAGAAGAGTCTTTAGATACTTCATTGTCAGAAGTTTTCTTTTTATTCGTTGATTCTTCTTGAGAAGATTTCACTTTTTCAGAAGTAGATTGCGATGAACGATAAAAGCCTGAGGTCGCTGTCGTTTCATCACTTCCACCATTTGACGTATAGAAGACAACAATCAGGATGCCAACGACAATTAGAAAAAAAACACTAAGCAAACCAGTTAATAAAGGACTGCTAAAAAAAGTATTATGTTTATCTTTTCGTGACGTCTGCTCATCAGTATCTTTTTTAATCTCAAAAATCTTCAATTCCCATGGTTTCTTGCCCATGACTTCCCCCTTATTAAATAAATTAAATAATATTATTCATCATACTATGAAAGTACTACTTATTCTAGAAAAATGTATCGCTTATAGGATTTGCCAAAAATATTCTAGTGTTATTAAAATTACCTTGAAGATGCTAGCGTTAAGTTCATAGATAGCATATTCATGAATAACTGAATTTCCGACGATTTTACATTTCTATACGAAACAGTTAAAAACTACTCTCATCAGACTCTAATACTCTAGGAGTCTTTTCATTTTTATATGCTTCAAAATAATCCAACTCAACAAAGTTATCCATTAATTCAACCTCACCTTTAAAATAAGGATGAACTGCCAAAGCATCAAGAAAATACTTCTTAGGCCACTTACGCATATAAAAGATGCGTTTTTTTGTACTACCATTAAACAACAAGGTGATGCTTAACTTTGTTACTTCTATCTTTTTGATGCTAGAAATCTTCACATTTTGTGGTTTAAAAACATCCATTGATACAATTTTTAATTGATCATCTTCACCAATGATGAAAAAGCGATGTAGTCCAAATCCCAATAAGGTTAAAAACAAAGCAAATAATAAGAAGAATGCCAACGGTATCTTTGTTCGTTCAAATAGTAAAGATAAGCCGATAAAAATTGGTGCTATTGTTAAAGACCAATAAATTAAGAGCCATGATAGTTCAGGTTGCCAATGGTATCTTATTTTACCAAAAATTCTAATCATATGCGGTAACCTCCCCGAACTTATTCTACCATACTTCTTATAATCTTTCAAAAAGCTATTTCACAGCGATCGATATACCATGTAGCGTTACAATAGATATGAGACCTAGAAGACAAACAAGAAGAAACCTTGTAAGCTAAGAGTACCACACACCCATCAAAAAGGGAGCTTCTCATGACTTGTATACCACAAAATAATCGCTACTTGCCACAGACACTCAATACCCGCTATCATGCCGTTAAAACTTATCGAAATGGTGCCTCAGTTGACTTCATCTGTCGACGATATAAGGTATCTAATGAATCGGTTACACTAAACTAGACAGTCTTATGAAGTGTTCTACACTAACGAAAACAGGAGAACTCTAAGTCTAGAAAAGTACGGGGTCATTTTACGGATGACTTTACACAACAAATCGTTGACCTTTACAATGCAGGTATGAAACGAAGTGCGCTGATCAAAGAATATGATTTAAACCCTTTTACCTTTGATAAGTGGGTGAGACAAGCTAAAATAACGGGCTCCTTCAAATCGGTTGATAATCTTATTGATGAACAGCGGGAGCTGATTGCCCTTAGAAAGCGAAATAGAGAACTTGAAATGCGACTAGACATCCTAAAGCAAGCGGCGGTGATTATGGCACAAAAAGAGACATAATCACTGCTAATGAGGATAAATACAGCATTTCAGCCATGTGTCGGTGGTTGAATCTCCCGCGTTCCAGCTATTACTATAAAGCCTCAGAACCAGTAGCTGAAGCTGATCTTGAAGAAAAGGTGAAACAGATTTTCCTCGAGAGCCAATCGAGATACGATGCCAGAAAAATCAAGCAATGTCTGGCCACAGATGGGATTATCCTATCTCGTCGTCGCATTCGTCGGATCATGAAGCAGTTAAATCTCTATCTGTTTACCAGCAGGCTAGCTTCAAGCCACATTCTAAAGGGAAAAATGAAGCCCCTATTCCAAACCTCTTAGTCAGACAATTCCACCAAGAAAGACCAAAGGCATGCCAACACTCTTAAAACTCAAGAAGCGACGCTTTCAATGCAAAAGCTATCGTAAGGTTGTCGTCTCTCAAACCTCATTAGTTAGAAAAATCATCAAATCTCACAACCGGCCTGGGCTAAAATCATACAACTGCTGACTCATTAAGTAATAATGGCTTGATATTCTTCTTTTGTTGCCACACTGGCTGCTAGCTCTTGTTTGTGAATGGCTTGAGCCATAGCTTCTGGATGAGAAGCTAGATAGGCAAGCTGGACGATCATATCTGATACCTTGGTCGCTGGAAAGCAGTGATCTGGGGCGATGTAGTGGCGATTATGGCAGGTTTCATCAAATGTTAAGAGTAACATCCGATTTTCAAAGGCTGCTCTCAAGGCTGACAAAATTTCAGAACCATGGTTAATATCCAAATAAAACGCGCAGGTATTAAACAGATGATTGACGTTTGACTGGGCGATATTGGGGTATAGTTGGACATTGTTATAACGTCCAAAAGCCATTAATTGTGACGACATCTCCGTTAAAGCGCCGATATGGAAGGTCAGCTGAGGTAGGGCATTGACCAATTCTGAAAGTCCCTCCAGTTGATCTGAGTTGGTCATGATTAGGATATCGTGATTAGTCTTGTATTGCCCTTTAAAAGGATAATGAAAACCCAGAAAGTCCAAGGAGGCTTTTTGTTTTTGTGGCAAGATTTTCTCTAGTTGTAAAAAAGTTTCTTTATGTTGGATAACGACTTTTGTCGCACGAGAATTTTTACCTTCCAGGAGAAAAGTCATGTTAGCAGGCACTTTGTCTGTAATTTCTTCTTGCCAAAAAAGAACATCTTGGCCACTTTGACCTAAACGATAGGCGACCAAAAAAGGAGTTGCTAGGGAATTGTAAAAAATGCGGTCAAGAGAATAGCCTGCTGTTTTGAGATAGTGACAGATAAAGTCAGCTCGATTTTTAAAGATAAAAATCTCTTGATTGGCATTTAAGATAAGGTCACCAGTCGTATGATTTTCAACAATGACTTCTTGACGGTCTTTGGTGAAATAAGTTGTCAGAGTTGGTTTGCTCTCTTGATTATAGCTTGTTTGGGCAAAACAATAGCCTTTGTTATTATAGCGATCTGTCACGCGCAAACGACCTTTATCATCATACCAATCAACGGCTTTGACCTGTCGCAAATGGCTAGGGGTTGCATAATGAATATGCGCGCGTTTTCGATGATAGTCATGGACTTCAGCTTGGTTATTATTCCCAGTGATTTCCCAGAAATCAGGAACAGGTACTTGATTAAAGTAGAGGGGACGACCTTCTACCTGATCAAAACCTGTAAAATAAAGATAAGGTGATGTCACATCCTCTGGTAAAAAGCCATCATCTTGAATAGCAATGGTTGGGTTATTATAGCCAGACATAATCAGGGAGTAATGTAGGTCCCAGCTATTTTGATTATAGGTTTCAAAAAGGTTAATCATTGGCTTCTCCTTCCACCATTGTCGTCACCAAGTGTTGCCATTTTTGTTCCAGTTTATCGGTTTGATAAGCTTCCGCGATTTGATAAGAGACTCGGTGCATAGGCTCTAGGGAGGCTTCTTGATAGATAGCGATAATTTTTTTAGCAAAGGCTGCCACAATCATTCCTTCATCATCATTTGCTGGTTTTGGAATCAAATAGCCATTCTCGCCCTCACGAACAAAGGTCTGATTACCATAACGTGCTTCAAAACCTATGATGGGAAGACCAGATCCTATAGCTTCCAAGAGGGTAAGGCCAAATCCTTCACTTTTTGAGGCTGTTAGATAGACTTGATAGTTTTGGTAAACCTCTGTCAAATCCTGATGACCTTTAAGGTGGATACTATCTTCGACCTGATGTTTTGCGATGATGTCTTTGAGTTGTTTTTCTTGACCGCCCGCTCCATAAATATCGAATTGTAGGTCAGGAAGCACTTTTTTAGCTTCTATAACAGCCTTAACCAACCAATCAACATGTTTTTCAACAGCCAAACGTGAAGCAGTCATGACCCGATAAGCTTGACGGGGTTGACTTGGGTAATGCAATTGGTCTAAGCTTCCGACTGGAATGGTCATAATGGTAGGCCTATGCTGCGTATAAGTAGCAAAATGCTGCGCTAACAATTGCTCTTGCTTGTCTGTAGCTGTGATGAAAACATCTACCTTATCCGCATTGGTAAACTGATAGTCATAAAAATTATTCCACAAAATCGTATGCTTGGTGAGGGCATGCTCACTAAAATGCTCTGCATGGATCACAATGGCTAATTTTGCTGGTTTGACATGACGAAAAACAGCTTGCCCAGTCCCTGTCGCTCGATCCAAAATAACGAGATCCGATGGCTTGAGCTGTAATTTCTGCATGAAATAACCAATCAAACTCTCTTTGGAGTCTCCAACAAAACCTTGAGTTCGATAGAGGGTGGCATCACCATCAATGATTTCCTCCAAGGCGACTGACCCATTTTCATTGTAAAAACAGCGACGATATAGGTGGGCTTTACCATCTTTTGGAGCATAATATTCCGTAAATGATTTGGTGTATGTGAAATAATCCTTACGAATCAGACAGCCTCTTGAGACATATTCTACACGATGAACGATGTCTTCTGTTTCATTTTTTAAATAAGCTGCTAGAAAGATATCTTGTTCTGGATAGTAAAACTTAACCAGTTTTTTATTCCGTTCGACACGTTTTAAATGACCATGAAAGTCTTTTTTCAAATCTTCCAAGGTGTAGGTTGTTGGAGCCATCTTTTGGTCGGTAAAAAAGGTATATAGCCAAATTACCTGATCATCTAAAAATCCTAGATTTCGGGTCAGATCACAAATATTATCCCTAGAGATGAAATCCATAAAGACAAATTTGGCATCAATCCCTAGATTTTTAAAGATTGTCGAGCGATAGGCCTGCGCATACTCCACTCCAGAACTTGCCCAGCCAATACCTAAATTGATATTATAAACCGTCATAAGATCCTCGCTTTCTTTGGCTCATCTCAAAGAAGATCATCAATCATCTGAGCTATATCATCTTCTACTTGTGGGGTGATCGCTGTTATTTTAACTCCTGCCACAGCCCGCTCAACTAAGGTTTCCACATCCAAACGTTTTTCACATCGTTCGGCGTATTTTAGTTTAGGATTCGTCTTTGGACGATCTGGTGCAAAGATCGTACAACAGTCTTCAAATGGCTGTATGGAAATCTGGAAAGTATCAATTTGTTCTGCCAAGTTGATAATTTCTAATTTATCCATAGTCGCAACCGGACGAATAACTGGCGTAGTTGTGACTGCGTTGATAGCCTGCATGGATTCCAAGGTTTGGCTAGCTACTTGACCCAAACTCTCCCCATTAACAATCACTAAGCCATGACGCTCCTCGCGAAGTCTATCTGTAATTCGCATCATAAACCGGCGTGTCAAGGTCATAAGATAGGCTTCTGGTGCTTTCGCTTTGATTTCTTCTTGGATTTCTGTAAACGGAACTTCCAAAAATTGAATATTGCCACCAAATTTGGTTAACTTGCGGGTTAAATCATGAGCTTTTTTCAAGGCTCCTGGACTGGTATAAGGAGGGCTGGCGAAGTGTACAGCTTCAATGTCAACACCACGTTTTAAGGCCAGATAGCCAGCAACAGGCGAATCAATCCCTCCTGACAACATGAGCATGCCTTTTCCTGCTGTCCCGACTGGTAAACCACCAGCGCCTTTGACTTCCTCGTGAGAAATATAAGCCGCTTCATCTCGAATTTCAACTTTAAGCGTGACATCAGGTTGTTTCATCTGAGCTTTGATGTTAGGCAAAACCTCAAAAACTGCATGACCAAGTAGGTGGTTCAATTCTCTGGAGTCATATTCAAAAGAGTGATCACTACGTTTACTAGTGATTTTAAAGGTCATCCCTTCCTGATAAAGACTTTTCATAATATTTTGAACAACCTTTTTAAGCACTGTAACATCTTTGTCTAAACGATATACTGGACTAAATGCTTGAATGCCAAAAATCGTTTTTAAGGAGGTAGCAACTGGTTCATAAGCTGTTCCATTTAGAAAAACATGGCAGCGGTCACGATCCGCTGTCACGGTTACACTGGGATAAATAGCTAAAACATCTTGAATGTTGCGTTTGAGTTTATTGATAAAGCGCATACGATTTTTGCCTTTTGTAGATAATTCACCGTATCGAATCATGATTTCAGAATATTGTAAGGTCATTGTAGTTGTCTTTTCTAGTATTTATCGTATTTTTTGAGTTTTAGTATAAATTTGCTTAAAGATGGTTAGAAATTGTTCGATTTGACTCATGTCATTACCATCATCAAGACTGATTCGAACAGCTGTTTGAGCCTTAGATACTGGCACACCCATGGCGATTAGGGTACCAGCTGGTTTGCCAGCCTTTGACGAACAGGCTGAGGTTGTCGAGATGAAAATATCATGCTCTTCAAAAGCGTGCACAAGAACTTCACCACGAATCTCCTTAATACCAAAGGTCAGGATATTAGGAACAAAATGTTCCTCCCCAGAAAAAACATAAACATCTGGGTAGTTCCTTAGGCTTGTCAGAAGCACGTTCTTCATTTGAGATAGATAAGATAAGGTGGATGACTGCTTGTCCAAGGTCAATCGCAAGGCCTTAGACATAGCTGCAATAGCCGCAAGGTTTTCCGTCGTTGAACGCAAATCATTTTCTTGACCGCCACCTGTCATTAAGGGAGTTATTTTCTTGCCTTTTTTCTTATAAAGAAAGCCAACTCCTCTGACAGCATGAAATTTATGACCAGAAAAAGAGGCCATGTCCACACGATCTAATAAATAATCCTCAAAAGGGATTTTTCCAATAGCTTGAACAGCATCCACGTGAAAGGTTACTGTTGGTTTTTCTTCTAAAATACGGGCAATTTGGGCAATGGGTTGGATGGTTCCGACTTCATTATTGACAGCCATAATTGATACCAGGATAGTATCTGGTCTAAGCAAACTTTGAAAGGCTTCTAAATCAATAAAACCTAATTGGTCAACTGGAGCGTAGGAAACATCAAACCCCTGTTGTGATAACCATTTGGCGGATTCTTTGACGGCTGGATGCTCCACATCAGAAACGATAATATGCTTACCGTAGGCCGCTTTCTCAAAGGCTGTCCCTTTTATAGCCCAATTATCACTCTCGGTGCCCCCTGAAGTAAACAGGATTTCCTCTGGTTCTTTCCCCAATAGGTCTGCGATTTGTTGGCGAGAAGCTTCTAGCAATCGTGTAGCCTGGCTACCTAGGCGATGCAGACTTGATGGGTTGCCCCAGATTCTTGAAGAGACTTCTTGATAGGTTCGCAAGGCTTCTGGATAGGGCTGGGTTGTCGCCGCATTGTCAAAATATATCATTTTTTGAATCTTTCTAAAAGGTTTTACTAGGTCTTTAATGGCTAATGAAGAGATAGCTTATCGGTCTATTAATTACCCCTTAACATCTTCTTGATTTTGTTTGGCGTAATGGAAAAACCTTTGAGAATTCAAAGGCTCTAAAGCGATTTTATTATACCATAAAATAGGGGGCTCTTACAAAAAAGCAAATCCAGTAGAGGTGATAAGTCTTTGATAGTTCTCTAGCATCACAAACACCTCTAAACACCATGACTAGGCCCTCAACAAAAAATACTGACCTTTAACGATATGGCAAGCTCACTTTTTGCATGCTTTTTTGAGATAAAATCCTATAATAAGAAGGAATGATTATAAGGAGAAAACTATGCCACAACAGTATTCACGCCAATCTAAATAAGCTAAACCAAAAGAAAAGAGACTCCCTACCGACTAATTAGAAACTGGCCTAACAGCTTTTCAAAAAATATTGGCTCTAATCGGTTCTATGTTATCCATCATTGTCGCTTCTATCACCATCACAACTTATCTCAACAATAGAGATAAAACAAGCGAGACTAATGAGACACCAGCGTCTACGATTATTATCGAGAGAGGGTAATCAGGACAATCCTCTGATGCGTCAACCGCAACAGACGTACCAACTAGTGACACACAAGCAAGTGATCCCTCCGCACAAGCTCCAAGTCCCGGAGATGCGACAATGTCTTCTGAAATACTGCCGAACGCAGCTTCTGACACCAGTGTTCCTGAAACAAGTTCAGATTAATAATACCAATCCCTTTAGCTCATTGACTAGAGGGATTTTTTATCGTCAAAAAGGGTTAAATAGGTGCCATAACCTTTTTCTACCATCTCCTCATAAGGGATAAACTTAAGGGCGGCTGAATTGATACAATAGCGTAAGCCACCAGCTTCAATGGGGCCATCATTAAAAACATGCCCCAGATGAGAACCAGCTTCTCGGCTTTTTACTTCAATCCGTCTCATAAAATGGGAACGGTCATCGTGATTAGTCACGCGACGATTATCAACTGGTTTGGTAAAAGCTGGCCAACCACAACCAGAATTATATTTATCCAGCGACGAAAAGAGGACCTCGCCACTGACCACATCAACGTAGATACCTTTCTCAAAAAAGTTATCGTATTCCCCTGTAAAAGCGCGTTCTGTAGCTGCATGTTGCGTGACTTCATAAGCCAAATCGCCAATGCGCTCACGTAATGCTTCTTGTGACTCTGTCATAAGATGCTCTCCTTCTTTTTTTCTCTCTAAAAAACACACTAGTAGCTCTCACTTATGATTCCCAGCTTATATTAGTAGCATTTAATAGTAACGCATGGTTACAAATTCCTCGGCGCCAGTTGGGTGAATAGCTCAAGCAGTCAGGGATTGACACATTGAGGTGGGAGACAAGGCTTCTCAGTTTTGACGAAAGCTATTCAACCAAGTTAAAACTGGCTAACTAAAACTTGTGACCATACACTTCCTACTTAGCGCATGGTTACAAACTCTTCCGCGCCAGTTGGGTGAATAGCCACCGTCGCATCAAAATCTTCCTTAGTAGCTCCCATCTTAATAGCGACTGAGAAACCTTGCACCATCTCATCAATACCGTATCCGATACCATGCAGACCGATGATTTTTTCGTCTTCTCCAAGTGTGACTAATTTCATGGTTGATGGTTGGCGGTTATCTCCCATAGCTGTGTACATTGGCGTAAAGCTTGAACGATATACCTTGATATTATCTTGACCATATTTAGCAAGAGCTACTTCTTCTGACATCCCAATGGTGCCAATGGCTGGATGACTAAAGATAACAGTTGCAACATTTTCATAATCCATCTTGGCATTAGCTTTACCATTGAAGAGACGTTCTGATAACTGACGACCAGCCTTAACCGCAACAGGTGTCAATTCTAGCTTACCATTAACATCACCAAGAGCGTAAATACCATCTACAGTTGTATTCTCAAATTCATCAGTTTGGATATAACCTTTTTCAGTCAGTGCAACACCAGTGTTTTCCAAGCCAAAACCAGTCACATTTGGGCGACGTCCAATTGCCCAGATGAGACAATCAACGGTGTAGGATTCCCCATTTTCCAAAACAAGGGTCAAAGAGCCATCGTTATTTTTAACAACTTCTTTTGGCACTGAATGCGTGTGTAAGATTGGACCGTGTTTAGCCATTTCATCTGTTAAAACTGAGATGATATCACCGTCGAAGTTACGCAATGGACGTTCTTTACGAACAAAAAGGTGAGTCTCTGAACCAAGAGCATCAAGAACACCAGCAACTTCAACGGCAATGTAACCTGCCCCAACAACTGCTGTACGCTTTGGCACCTCATCAAGCTCAAAGAAGCCATCTGAAGTGATACCATACTCAGCACCAGGAATTTCAGGAACCGCTGCATGACCACCCGTCGCTACCAAAATGTGTGGTGCTGTGTACTGTTCTCCAGCTACTTCCACTGTGCGGGCATCTACAAAAGTCGCATAGTCATAGATACGCTCCACACCATTGTTATCAAAAGCACGTTCGTAAGAGCCATGGATACGATCAATATAGGCTTGGCGATTGGCTTTCAAGGTTGCAAAATCAAAGTTTTTAACATCAACATCAAAACCATATTCCCCAGCATAACGGTTGAGGGTTTCAGCGACTTGAGCACCGTACCACATGACTTTCTTAGGCACACAGCCAACATTAACACAAGTTCCACCAACTGCATTAGCTTCAATCAATAGTGTTTTAGCACCATGCATGGCAGCACGATTAGCAGAAGCAATCCCGCCTGATCCGCCACCAATAACAATGTAATCATATTCCTTCATTACGTTTTCCTCTATTTCTATCTGCTTTTATCACTCTAAAGATTATCACAAAGTCAAAAAGTTCTCAACTTTCTACTACGACAAGCAAAAAGAGCAGACAATCCTGCTCTTTGATATCATGATATGGCCTCTGTTCTAAATCCTCGACTTTCAAGAACTTTCAGCATGGCGTCTGCCGTGTCAAGGGCAGTAAATAGGGGAACACCTTGTTCAATAGCAGAGCTTCGGATAATCTGTCCATCCTTGTCTGTTGTGCGCTTGGTACCAACAGTGTTGATGATCGCTTGAACGTTTCCAGCACGAACTAGGGCTGGAATATCTTGATCTTTGTTCTCTCCGATTTTATTTACCAGGTGGGCGTCAATACCATGTTTACTCAAGTAATCAGCCGTTCCTTGAGTTGCAAAAATACTATAGCCAATAGCCACAAAACGTTGAGCCAATCCAAGCGCTTCTTCCTTACTATCGTCAGCAATGGTGAAGACGATAGTACCGTATTCGGGCAGATGGAAATAAGAAGCTTCAAAAGCCTTATAAAGAGCCTTCTCGAGGGTCACATCTGAACCCATTACTTCACCAGTTGACTTCATCTCAGGTCCCAAGAGGCTATCAACTTTAGCTAATTTGCTAAAGGAGAAAACTGGCGCTTTAACATGAACTTGTGAGGATTCTGGATAGAGACCATCCTCATATCCTAAGTCAGCCAACGTTTCCCCTAAAATGAGACGAGTCGCCACTTGTGCCATTGGGATATTAGTGATTTTTGAAAGGAAAGGAACCGTACGGCTGGCACGAGGATTAACCTCAATAACATAAACGGTTTCATCCTTTATCACAAACTGGATGTTCATCATTCCGATACAGTTGAGGCCTATAGCCAAGCGTTTGGTGTAGTCTGCGATAGTCTCTTGAACAACTTTAGACAGGGTCTGTGGTGGGTAAACAGCCATTGAATCCCCTGAGTGAACCCCCGCTCTCTCAATATGTTCCATAATCCCTGGAATGAGGACATTTGTGCCATCTGAGATAGCATCCACTTCACACTCCTGACCAACGATATAGGAGTCCACAAGTACAGTGTGCTCTGGACTAACTTTAACCGCTGTTCTCATGTAAGAACGTAAGTTTTCTTCATTCTCCACAATTTCCATAGCACGACCACCCAAGACATAGGACGGACGAACAAGGACAGGGAAACCGACTTTACGTGCAACATCAACCGCTTCTTCCTCATTGGTTGCAGTATGCCCTGGCGGTTGTGGTATGTCTAAAGCTTTGAGAGCTTTTTCAAAGAGGTCACGGTCTTCAGCACGATCCAAATCCTCAACCTGAGTTCCCAAAATGGTAACACCTGCCTCTGACAAGCGTTCAGCCAAGTTAATAGCCGTCTGACCACCGAACTGAACCACTACTCCCTTAGGTGCTTCCAAATCGATAACATTCATGACATCTTCAAATGTCAATGGTTCAAAGTAGAGCTTGTCTGATACAGAGAAATCCGTCGAAACCGTTTCTGGGTTAGAATTCATGATAATAGCTTCGTAGCCAGCAGCCTGAATGGCTTTAACAGAGTGAACCGTCGCGTAGTCAAACTCGACTCCTTGCCCGATACGAATTGGTCCAGAACCAAGAACCAAGACCGATTCTTTATCAGTACGAATGGATTCATTCTCAAAAGCATAAGTTGAATAGAAATAAGGTGTTGTTGACTCAAACTCTGCCGCACAAGTATCTACCATCTTGTAAACAGGCAAAATATTGTTAGCTAATCGAACGTCACGAATCTCATCATCATTCATGCCCCAAACTTCTGCAATCTTAAGATCCGCAAAGCCATGACGCTTGGCTTCTTTCAAAAGACTGAGATCTCCGACTTTTAGAGCTAATGCTTGTTCCAATTCATAAATATGAAGTAATTTATCCAAGAAGAAGATATCAATCTTGGTCAAATCAGCAATTTCTTCAATGGAAATACCACGGCGGATGGCTTCAGAAATGTAGAAGAGACGATCATCTTGGGCTTTAACAATTTTCTCAAAAAGCTGGTCATCACTAGCTTCAAATAATTCTGGCATCTCATTATGATAGACACCAATTTCCAAAGAACGACAAGCTTTTAAGAGAGACTCTTCAATGTTACGACCGATAGCCATAACTTCGCCTGTCGCCTTCATTTGGGTGCCCAAACGGCGCTCACCCTGTTCAAATTTGTCAAATGGAAAACGTGGAATTTTAGCCACTACATAGTCCAAGGCTGGCTCAAACATGGCATAGGTTGAACCAGTGACAGGGTTAATCATTTCATCCAAGGTCAAACCAACGGCGATTTTGGCCGCTAATTTGGCGATAGGATAACCTGTTGCCTTGGAAGCCAGGGCTGAAGAACGTGACACACGAGGATTAACTTCGATAACATAATATTTGAAACTGTGAGGATCCAGAGCAAGCTGAACATTACAACCTCCCTCAATTTTAAGGGCTCGGATAATTTTCAAGCTAGCGTCACGCATCATTTGGTTTTCAACATCAGATAGTGTTTGTGTCGGCGCAAAAACAATAGAATCCCCTGTATGAATCCCAACCGGGTCAAAGTTTTCCATGTTACACACAACCAAAGCATTATCAGCTGCATCACGCATAACCTCATACTCAATCTCTTTAAATCCAGAAATAGACCGCTCAATCAAACACTGGGTAATAGGTGATAACTTGAGACCATTTTTGACAATGGCACGCAGCTCATTTTCATTAGAACAAATACCACCACCAGTACCACCAAGAGTAAAGGCAGGACGGACAATAACTGGGTAGCCGATAGCTTCAGCAAATTCAAGTGCTCCCTCTACTGTTTCAACGATTTCAGATTCAGGGATAGGTTGTTCCAATTCTTCCATAAGTTGTTTGAACAAATCACGGTCTTCGGCTTGGTCAATAGCTGACAGTTTGGTTCCTAGAAGTTCAACTCCAAACTCCTCTAAAATTCCCGCCTTTGATAAAGACATGGCCAAGTTGAGACCAGTCTGACCACCAAGAGTTGGGAGGAGAGCATCTGGGCGTTCCTTGCGAAGAATACGTGAAACAAATTCAAGCGTCAATGGTTCAATATAAACCTTATCCGCAATTTCTTTGTCAGTCATAATGGTCGCAGGGTTAGAGTTGACCAAGACAACACTATAGCCCTCTTCTTTTAAAGCAAGACAAGCCTGTGTTCCGGCATAATCAAACTCCGCAGCCTGTCCGATAATGATAGGACCAGATCCAATCACCATAATTTTCTTAATATCAGTACGTTTTGGCATAATTTATGATACAAAGGGACATTTCGCTTGCGAAAATTTTCGTAGAAAATAGGGAGTGAAAGTGTCCGGTGGACACTTTCTGCCCTATCGCCTAAAAATCATAGGCGATAGGCACCTCCTCCAAGAGTCTATCACCAGACTCTTGGACTTTCCTAGAAAATTAGTCCCGTGTTCAAATCAGCAAATCAACTAACCTGAATCTGTATCTTCTCCTTTCTAGTATTCGCTGTCTCTCTGAACAGCATTAAATAAAAACTCCGACATGAGAAACGAGGGTTTAAAAACCCTATGGACGTTAAAAAACTTATTGCCTTTGTGCCGCCTGATAGGCATCAATCATCTCTAAGAAATCATCAAAGAGGTAATCAGCATCGTGTGGACCAGGTGCTGCATCAGGGTGAAATTGAACAGAGAAGGCCGGAAAATCACGGTGACGAACACCTTCAATAGACTTGTCATTAATCTCTTCATGAGTAACCATGAGGCAATCCGGTAAACTGTCACGCTTAACCGCATACCCATGGTTTTGACTCGTAAAATCAACACGACCCGAAGCAATTTCACGAACAGCATGGTTAAAGCCACGGTGTCCAAAGATCATTTTATAGGTCTCAGCCCCATTAGCCAAGGCAAAGAGCTGGTGACCCATACAAATCCCAAAAATCGGAATTTTTCCTTGAATACCTCTAATCATGTCCAAGGCATGAGGCACATCTGTCGGATCTCCTGGTCCATTAGATAACATCACGCCATCTGGATTAAGACTCAAAATCTCTTCAGCTGTTGTATCGTGTGGCACGACTGTCACGTTAGCATTTCGTTTTGAAAATTCGCGTAAAATCGAGTGCTTAAGACCAAAGTCAACCAGAACAATACTTTTACCAATACCTGGTGCTGGATAAGCTGTTTTGGTGGAAACTTGTTCGATATTATTAGTCGGTAGAACCGTTGCTCGCAATTGATCCTTCAAGTGGTCAACACTATCCCCATCATCTGCCATAGTTGCTTTCATGGTTCCATGTTGACGGATAATTTTGGTTAATGCCCTAGTATCAATGCCAGAAATGCCAGGAATATTCTTAGCTTTCAAAAACTCATCCAAGGACAATTGATTGCGCCAGTTACTAGCACGACGAGCATGTTCAACAACAACAACTCCCTTACAGGTTGGGCTAATCGATTCGTAATCATCACGATTAACCCCATAATTTCCCACTAAAGGGTAAGTAAACGTTAAAATCTGACCATTATAGGATTGGTCCGTAATGGATTCCTGATAACCAGTCATCCCAGTATTAAAGACAATTTCACCAGTCACATCAATATCGGCACCAAAGGCTTCACCTTCAAAAATGGTACCATCTTCTAAAATTAAAAGTCGTTTTCCCATATCTTTTCCTTTCGTCAAGTCCTCTCAGGAACTTGTTAACGTTTTTTCTGACGTCCGTTAAGAACTGCTTCTAAAATAGCCATCCGTACAAATACACCGTTAGACATCTGTTTAACAATGCGCGATTTTTCAGCTTCGACCAGAGCGTCAGCGATCTCCACATCACGATTGACTGGAGCAGGGTGCATGATAATAGCTGATGACTTCAACTTTTGATAGCAGTTTTGAGTCAATCCGAACAGCTGATGATAGGATTCTTTTGAGAAGGATCGTTGACCATCATGACGTTCATGCTGAACCCGTAACAACATAAGCACATCTAAATCAGGCAAGATAGCATCAAGTGCCACGTGTTGACCATAAGCATCGAACTCTTCAGAATACCATTCTTTAGGTCCTGCAAAACAAACATGAGCTCCTAATCGTGTCAGCATCTGCATGTTTGACTTAGCCACTCGTGAGTGAGTGATGTCTCCCGCGATACAGATCTTGAGCCCTTGGAAATAACCAAATTCTTCGTAGATGGTCATCAAATCCAACAAACACTGACTAGGATGTTGTCCTGAACCGTCTCCACCGTTAATAATCGAAACGGATATTGATGGACTCTCTATTATTGCTTTATAGTAATCGACTGCTGGATGACGAATGACACAGGCATCAACACCCAAGGCATCCATGGTTAATATCGTATCGTAGAGGGTTTCCCCTTTTGTAACAGAACTACTGTCAGCATGGAAATCTATCACATCCATACCGAGCTTCTTCTCAGCCACTTCAAACGATTTATTAGTTCGTGTCGAATTTTCAAAAAAAAGATTTGCCACAAAGGTCTGACTATCCAAAGAAAATGTTGCTTGATCATTTTTAAATAGCAACCCTCTCTCCAACAAAGCCATCACTTGTTCTGTAGACAAATCTTCCATACTTACCAAATGTTGTAAACTCAGCATTTTCTCACCCTATTAATTTTTTTATTCTGTCCATGACAAGATGTCATAAAGCAACTTCAAAACCTACTATATAGAACATCAAAAATCAAAAGCAAGCGATACTGATTAACAGGATTAATACTTGAGTATTACGATAAAGTCTAACAGAAAGCTTCTTTTGATTTTTAGTGTTTGTTAGCTTGGATCTACAATGCTAACACTATCACGTCCATCGACTTCTGTGACTTCAACAACAATTTCTTCAATACTTGATGTTGGGATATTTTTTCCAACATAATCCGCACGAATCGGCAATTCACGGTGACCACGGTCAATCAGCACTGCTAAGCTAACGCGCGCTGGACGCCCAAGGCTAACAAGGTTATCAATAGCTGCACGAATAGTACGACCTGTATAAAGGACATCATCTACCAAGATAACATCTTTATCAGTGATATCAACTGGCATTTCTGTAGTATCTTCTTCAACTTTCATATCATCACGAAAAGGTTTGATATCTAATTGACCGAGAGGGATTTCTAAGCCCTCAAGTTGTTGCAAACGTTCTTGGATACGACTTGCCAAATGCACACCACGTGTCTTAATTCCTGCTAAAACGATATTATCAAGATTTTTATTACGCTCAATAATTTCATAAGTAATGCGGGTTACCGCACGTTTCATGGTCACTTCATCAATAATTTCCTTAGCTTTCATAGTAAACATCCAACCTTTCTAATTTACAAAAAAACTCCTTGATTACCCAAGGAGATACAACAAATAACATACAGTTAGGCTGTACTTTGTTTCTAGTCTCCTTGTCTGCCTCACGGGACAGGGTTAAAGGATTATTTGGTTAACTTATTTTAGCAAAAACCGATTTTTAAAGCAAGTTAAAATACGAATTATTTAGCCATTTGGCGACATTTTTCCAACGTTTCTTGAAAAATCTCTGGCAAGTCAGCTTCAAAGGTCATCAGTTCGCCACTTTTTGGATGGGTAAATCCGAGTGTCCTAGCATGAAGAAATTGACCATTACCAGCTAAAGTCTTACGAGGTCCATAAGTCGTGTCGCCAGCGATTGGATGACCGATATAAGCCATATGCACACGAATTTGGTGGGTACGCCCTGTTTCCAACTGCAACTCAACTAGAGTATAATTACCGAAGCGTTCCAAAACATGAAAACGCGTCAAGGCTTGTTTCCCTTTTTCTGTCACTGCTTGTTTCTTACGATCCTTGTCAGAACGACCGATTGGTGCCTCAATCACACCACGATCATTTGGTAGATTGCCATGAACGAGAGCTACATACTGACGAAGTGATTTCTTGGCTTTCAGTTCCTCAGCCAAAGCTTGATGCGCTTGATCATTTTTAGCAATCATTAGGAGCCCAGAGGTATCTTTATCAATACGATGCACGATCCCTGGACGAATCACGCCATTAATAGATGACAAATCCTTAATATGATACATGAGAGCATTAACCAAGGTTCCAGATGAATGTCCCGCAGAAGGATGGACCACCATTCCCTGAGGCTTATTAACCACTGCCACATCTTCATCTTGATAGATAATATCTAAGGGAATATCCTCAGCACTATATTCTAAAACTTCCTCTTCAGGAAGGTCATAATTGATGACATCACCTACTTTAACAGCATATTTTGCTTTCGCAGGCTTACCATTAACCAAAATAGTACCTGCCTTGATTTCTTCATTGGCTTTTTGACGTGAAAGTTCCGTTAAATCCGCCATTGCCTTATCTAAGCGGACGCCCGCTTCTTTAATGATTACTTCCATCTTCCTCTTTCCATAGGGCAATCATCAAAACGATGACCCCAACTGTTAAATAAGAATCTGCCACATTAAAAATGGCAAAATCCATAAAATCTAAATGCACCATATCAACCACATAACCTAAACGCAAACGATCGATAAAATTGCCCAAACCACCTGCAATGATTAAAAGTAATCCCGTCAGAAACCAAAGAGAACCATGAATCATTTTATGAGCATAATAAACCGCTACACCAACTACAATACAAGTTACAAGAGCAAAAAACCACTGTTGATCTTGCAAAATAGAAAAAGCTGCCCCTCTATTTTGCAAATACGTCAAACTAAAAACACCTGGTAGAAAGGGTTTGACTTCTCCCAAGGGTATATGGTTAACAATCCAAAGCTTACTGATCTGGTCTAAAGCTATCAATATCAGAACTAGTCCACTAAAAAGAATTTTCCGCATACAACCTCCTATGGCTTATACTTATCAAAGTAGGCTATCATCACTTTAATAAAAGCAAGAGCCTGTGGGCTTAAGTTGGCATCCTTGCGTTTGACATAGACCATCTTGTTGACTAAATTATCTTCTAAGGGAACAACGGTAATCCCATTAACACTTCGGTCATCTAAGAACCCTGAGCCTGTCGCATAGGCATTGGTCCGCTCTAAAATACCATTCAAAGTAGCGCGATCTGTCACATGGTACATGACGGTACTGTCAGATATATCCACAAGATTTTCAGAATAATAGAGGTACTCATCTCTTTCTTGAGCAAACTTAACCGTTGGTAATCCAACCAAATCAGCCATCTGAAGTGTTTCTTTGGTAGCTAGTGGATGTGTTTTAGAGAGATAGATATGAGTTCTGAAGGAAATTAAATCCACTGATTCCAAGCCTAATTTTTCCATTCGCCGAAAAAGACCACTCTCATTTTGGTGATTCATATAGATGATACCAATCTGACTGAATCCCTGAGAAACCTCGTCAAGAATTTGAATCGTTGTTGCTTCAAAAATTCGGAAATCGTTAAACTCAGGATAAGCCCTAGAAAACTCCGTCATTAAGGGGGGCAAAAAGTCATAGTGTTGACTGGCAATTGAAAACTGATTATCCTCATCCTCTGGTTGGATAAAATGTTTCTCAAAAGAATCAAAACTTTTAACAACTTCAAGAGATTTTTCGTAAAAAGTCATCCCTTGAGCTGTCAAAACAGTCCCTGTTGTTGTTCTGGTAAAAATTTGAAACCCTAATTCAGTTTCTAAATCTTTAATTGCTACTGATAGACTAGGCTGACTCACATAGAGTTTACTGGCAGCCTCACGAAATGTGCCACTATTAGCAATAGCAACCACATAACGTAATTGTTGGATGTTCACAATAGAACTCCTTTCTTAACCTTACTAGCTTAAAGTTATATCAAGACATTTTTTAAGTGAAAATTCTCTCTAAAAAATGTCCAATGATGACTAAAAACTACCATTACTTCTATTATACAAAAAATCACAGGAAAGACCTGCAATTTAGACTACTTTTAAAACTTCTTTGACGATTTATTGAATGGGATTTTTTGCCCTAAAATAATACCCAATAAAGCTCCTAGAAGTGTTAGGCCAAAGAAAAATAAGACTCCTTTAAAATCTGGTTCAACCATAACCCTAGTAATATAAGCCATATCTTTTCCTCGTTCTAAAAGCATTTCTTGGTAAGCCTTTGGTGCCAACCACATGAATAAAATAGGACCAGTTGTGGTTAACGAAAATAAAATAAAGGAGAGTTTGTTTTTGATGTCTTCTTTATAATGACCTGACTTGGCTAGAAGGTCTGCCAGTAGAGCAAATCCCCAGTATGGCAGGATAGTTGCCCAAAAATGACCTGAGAATAAAAAGAAGAGCGATACAATCACTGAAGTTAAGAAAATTAAACCAAAGAAAGGTTTTTTGAGTAAGTATTGGAAATAAAGGATCCCCGAAAAGACCGCAGAAAATGCTGGAGCATAAAACATGTTACCATTTCTGTCAAAGATAAGATTCAAAAGAACTCCTATCCCTAGACAGGCAAAGTAAAGTAAGGCGGCAACCAAAGTACGTTTGATTGCAAAAAGAGATTGTTTTGACATAAGATTTCCTTTCACCATATCATTTTATCATAGGTAGAAGAGAAAAGATAGGTGACTATCGTATGCAAAGACAATATTAGATACCTATCCTTATTTTCTAGACCTTTATAGTTTAAGACTGTCCCTGTTTTTATATTTTTCAAAATCATCAGTCAAGAGAAAACTGGCATGGCGTTGATCATCTATACGAGATAGGTTACTTCAGATTGTGAGACAAATCCTAGCTTCTCATAAAGATTTTTGGCGATGAGATTACCGCTCTCTACTGCAATTTGAAAAGGCTTATGGTCTTTTGCTATACGATCATTGATAATAAAGGATGTCAAATAACGACCAATCCCTTGATTTTGGTAGTCCTTTTTAACTGCTAAGCCATAGATGACCTGATCTCCCGAAGATAAATCTACCGTACAAGAAGCAACGACGAAATCCTCTATCAATACAACATAAAGTAAACTATTTGAGTCATCAATAGCTTCTTTAACATAAGTCCGTGTTACTTCTATAGGTTCATCAAAAACATGAGATTGGAACATCGCAATAGCTTCCATATGCTTATCATCAGCTAAAAGAATCTGCAGCTCTTTTTTGTCGGGTAGGTCTATTGGCTGACGTCCTCTAGTCATCCAGAATTCACTATCGTCAGTTTCTTTGAGATGCCAAGCATTCGCTAGGTCAGGATTGGCAAGTAGAAAATGCCTTTCGATGGAAAATGATGGTTTCCCCAAGTGATAAGGTTTAGTTGCCTCATGGTACGAACGAAAAAGACTCTTGGCAATTCCTTGTCGTCTGTATGTTGGAGCTACCCAAATCATCAATTCTGGTTCATCTAGTGTATCAGCATAGACTGTCAAAAAACCTCTCAACTCATCTAAATCATAGGCCAAAAAGAAAGCTGGCATGTCCTGATCCGCATTTAAGATGTTGGTCAAAAAGGGTTCTCGAGTCAAGTGGTCATGCTTTCTGATGCTAGCAATTAATTGACGAACCTGATTTTCTTCTGTTCTTGTTAATCTATTCGTTATGGTTATCTTCATTGATTTACCTCACTAAAGTGTAAGCTCTACAATCAACGGCTTCAACTATTTTAAAACCTTGGCTTTCATAAAGAGCTTTGGTCTTATCTGTTACATCCGTCAAAAGATGTATTTGATAAACATGTTTGTATGTCTCTAGACAGTTTTTGATTAATTGGCTTCCAATACCCTTTCTTTGGTAACTTGGTAACACAATAATATCCTGAATAAACACAATAGAAACACCATCTCCAACCGCCCGTAAAGTACCTACCAACTCACCACTATCATAGGCGGCTAGGACATAAAGGCTTTGTCTCAATGCTTGCTCAAGCATTTGAGGTTGAGAAGATTCGTCCAGCCAACGGCTTCATATAAGGGCAGAACGTCTTCTATTCTTAATGATGCTATCACTTTATAGTTTATCATTGTCATCACACCTTCAACACTTATTAATTAAACGCTTTAATCATAAAGCTTCAAAGACCAATTCTCATCTTCATGATAAATCATTTTTTTACTCATTCCACCATCGACTGTGATAGTCTGTCCCGTGATAAAACCAGCCTTATCCGAAGCCAAATAAAGGATCATATGAGCAATATCGTCTGGAACACCAACCCGACCAACTGGATGCTGGTAGTTGTCTGCATCAGAGTGTATGGTATCACTTGTCTCAATCCAACCAGGCGCAACAGCATTCACCCGTACCTTACCAGCAAACGACATGGCTAGAGCATGCGTCAGAGACGTAATACCTCCCTTAGCAGCTGAGTAGCTTTCCGTTTGAGCTTGACTTTGGGCATAACGCGATGACGATACATTAATGATACTTGCACCAGGAGCAAAGTGACTAGCAAACAACTGACACAAATAAAATGGTGCCATGACACCAACTGTTAGGGCTTTTTGGAAATCCTCAAAGCTTGCTTGATCCAGTCCAACCATGGGCGGTAGCGCATTATTGACTAAAACATCCACCTGATGATGTTTTTTCAAGACATGATCTGCAAAAGATTCCAAGGTTTCTTTTTGACTAATATCACCGACAAAATGGTCGCCTGGGGCAATATCAATGATTTCTACTGTTGCACCAGCTTTTTTAAAAGCCTCAGCAGTCGCCTGGCCAATGCCATGAGCACCACCAGTAATAAGAACAACTTTGTTTTTAAAGACTAAATCAGACATCTTTTCTCCTTATTTTTGAATACCAGCATGTTCACCAGTCACAAACATGGTAAAGGAAGCTTGAACAACTCTTTCACCTGCTTGGTTAGTAATCGTAACCTCTACAACCTTGGTCTTACGACCATTATGCAAGCAAGTCCCATCAATGGTAAGCAAATCTCCCAAGCGACCTCCCTTCATATAATGAATATTAGACTGCATGGTTACAGCCTCACTTCCTAAAGATAAACAGGTTAGACCCGCAACTTGATCACACAAGGTAAACAGATAGCCACCATGAGCATTTCCGTAATAATTAAGAGACTTTTCAACAATCTTCGTTGACACAAGGATACGACCTACTTCTTCTATCAGTAAATCATAATTTTCAAACACACGAATTTCATGTAATTTATCTAACATCTTCTCTCCTCATCCAGCATAGGTAGTAAATCCTACCAACATTATAGCACGTTATCAGTCTTTAAGCTGGCTACTTCTGCGAAAAAGAATGTGAGATAAAAATCTTTAACTCCAAGGGCTAGGGCTGAAACGGTCTCTCCCTCGATCGTTTTACTCCCACCTTCGCACTAAACAATGAGGGGAATGACTGTTTGAGGTAGGATATTAGATAAACAAGTCATTAGGAGTTTAAAAGCCGATGACATCAGCGCTTAAAGCCTTCTCAATCACTGTATTTGGCTTAGTTGACTGGATAAAACCTAAAAAAGCAGGGACTTTTGTCCCAGCTTCGTTATATTTTAAGTTGTTCTGATGAGGTAGCAGTCACAGATTGACTAGTTTGCCACCACTTCTATCATTTTAATCATGGAAGTGCCAGCTTCAATAGAATCAAGCAAATCGAAAAACAGCCATATCATGATTTTTATGTTCTAATCTTGAATTGACGAAAACATAAGCCACCCTATCAGTGTGACTAAGCAAGCAAAAGTGGCTATTATTGTCTCTGATATGAACTGTAAAAATCAACTTTTAATTGAATAAAACGTTCCAAATCTCCCAGAAGTTGAAAAAGCAAAGCTCGGCTTTCAAATTCTTCACGTGTTTCTGGTAATGCTCTTTCTCTGAAATGATCTCGAAACTCGTGTAATTGTGTCAATAAGGCAGTTGCTGGATTTTCTTGACTTAATTGGTCAGCTGTTCCTTCAAATAACTGCGCCAGTAATTGACTCTCTTCACTTTTTAAGGCCAAAGACCTAATGCTTTCAGCCATTCCTTCTAGAATTTTTTCTTGTTCGCGGCGCATTTCAAAATAATGAACTTGATAGTTGGTGGATTGAAAAATTTGATTGTCACTTTCGATATAAACCAATTCTAGGGCTTTCGTCAGTGTCTCCTCAAGTTTATCGATTAATTCACCCTTATTACTACCATCTCCATTTTTTAGGAGTCTTGCAAGTGCATTTAAAATGGCTCTCAAACCTTCTTCAACTTCTAGATGATAGGCATCAATCCTTGCTTGTTTGGAAGGCATGTAAGCATTTAAAGCTAAAGCCACTCCAGTACCAATAAACAGTAAGCTAACCTCATTCATAATATGAGTTAACAAAATACTTTCTAAACTATACAAGTGGAGTATCAAGACTGTTATCGGTGGAATGCCAGATTCTAACTTCCAATGATAAGCCAAAGGAACATAAAGCATCATGTAAAGACTAATCACCCAAATATGGTAACCCAAAATAGAGAATAAGACAACGGCTATAACTAGCGCCAATAAAGCGGATAACAATCGGCGCCAAGCTATGGTCAAGGTACTTTTGCGCGTATCCAAGATACTTAAAATAGCAATCACCCCAGCAGATGTCGCGAAAGTTAGACTAAATAGCTGAGCTAAAATAATGGCAATCGTAGTTGCTAAAACTAATTTTATCGTCCGTTGAAAAATCGACATAGAAACCTCATCCAAATATAATCCTATCTATTGTAGCATGAAATGAGAAGGTAAAAAAACAGAAAAGCGTTGAAGAAAACAGATTTACAGGTACGTTTTTACAAGGATATCTTTGTCAATATTGTTATAACTACTATAAATATATGAGACTTACCTGTGATGCTAGTTGATATTTAACAAAAATCAAAAATGGCGATATAATAAGAATATGACAAAAGAATTTAGTGAAT
>NZ_JBLOJT010000040.1:0-14146 GCF_047785745.1 Streptococcus pluranimalium
GCCGAGGACCGGTTGCATCTTTTTATCTTGACTTTTATCGTCTTTTGAATGAACTTTGATACATCATCGCTTTCAAATTGCCGTACTCAAGTACTGTCGGTGTCTCAGTTCCTTATCTGAAAGTTAAGTCATTTGACTATAAAATCTATGGATATTTAATCGAAAGAATGATAGGAAGTTGTTTTGTTTCCAAAAATGAAGTTGACACTCCAATTTAATTTTTGAACTTGACACTTGAAATAGGATAGGCTAAAATTTTATTTACAATTGTCAACAAGGAGAGTGTCATGTCACACATTTCAAATGCTGAATGGGAGGTTATGAGGGTTGCTTGGGCGTCAGAAGAGGTTACTAGTTCCTATATTATTGATGTTTTGCAACAAAATCATGATTGGTCGGATTCAACTATAAAGACCATGATAACTCGCTTAGTTGATAAGGAATTATTGGCTAGTCGTCGTGAGGGAAGGCGTTTCTGGTACAGAGCCTTGATTTCAGAAGAAATGGGGCAATGGACTTGTGTTTCAGACACATTCGCTAAAATTTGTGTCGTTAATCATAAGACATTGATTGAAAAGTTAGTGGCAGCTACCCCTATGAGTTTAGCAGATATTGATGATCTTGAAAAATTATTAAATATAAAAAAATCTGGCGCAGTAGATAAGGTTGTCTGTCAGTGTCTTCCAGGGCAATGTTCTTGCCACCATCATTAATAGAAATAATCCTCCCTGACTATTCAAGGAGGATTATTTCTATTGATAGTTTAGGGTTACTTACTAAGTAGTTTAACCGTTTTTACGTTTTACAGTTAGTCCAGCCATTCCTAGGATGCTGAGACCAACTAAGATAAAGTTTGCAGAAGTAGTTTCTCCAGTCTCTGGAAGGCTGCTTTTCTTGCTACCATAGTGGTTTTCTGCTTTTAGCGCAGCTTTTTGGTTTCCTAGAGTAAGGACGATTGCTTTGTTTCGAGAGTTTGAAACGTTAACGCTTGCTCTTTGTTTTGTCTGTTCTTCTCCTCGAACAATGGCTTTAGAAGGCTGATTTGAAGGGACAGTTGATGTATTTGTTTGTTCAGGTGTTACATGAGTATCATCATCTGGTTCAACGATATCAACTGGTACTTCAGCTAAATAAGTTTTAACACCTTTGATACCTGATGTGATTTTAGTACCATTGGCTTCTTGTTGGCGAATATATTCAATGAAAGTTTCTGTATCAGGGCTGATAGCTCCAATTAAGGTTGCGTTTCGGAAGCTTTCGAAACCATCACCACCACCAAAGAGAAAGTCGTTGATAACAAGGGTGTACGTTTTACTTGGATCAATTTCTTCACCATTATCTTTGTAGGCTCTAACAACTTTGTATGGTGTCTCTTCACCACCTTCAGGATTGTCAGTAAAGGTGTATTTAAGACCAGCTATTTGGAGGAAATAATTTTCCTTACCATCGTACTGTTCGTTCAGAACTTTATAGATATCCTTACCATTCATTTGGACAATTTGAAGGATATTACCAAAAGGTTGAACGGCTTGTGCAGCTCCCCAAGTAATTGTACCGTCTTCAGAAACTACTAGACCTGAACGGATACCACCGTTATTAGTCATGGCAAAATCCACTGGAATAGCTGATTTTTGCTTAGCAATGGCTAATTGGGCGCTTGTAACAAGATTTCCAACGGGACTTTCTTTGAAGTCGTTGACCTCGCGACTAATTATTTCAGAAGTTACGGCAGTACCGATTTTAGTACTGGTTACTTGTTTCACAATGGTATTGGCTTCATCCACAATGGCTTGTATGTCTTCACTAGCAGTTTTAATGCCAGGAGCGACAGCGATAATTTCAGCATCTGGGATAGCAACAAAATCTTGTATATCAGTGTCTAGGATACCGCGAACATCGGCATAGGCTTTACCTTGTGATAGAGCTTGAACGATACGAGTATTGCCAACGATTCCATTCGTGTATTGGTGATTGTGACCGGCAAAGAGGATATCAACACTGTGGTTTGGATAAATGTCAGTTACACGTTTCATAAGGTCAGCTGCTTCACCTTCAACGGCATCGCCATTATTGACTGCAGGGACGTGAGCGAGGACGACGATGGCTTTGACACCTTTTTTCTGTAATTCCAAAGCGTAAGCCGCAATAGTTTCAGCTTCGTCTAGGAATTCATATTGTTCGTAATGTTGGCGTAAAACTAGATTTGGAATTTCTTTAGTGACAATCCCAATGAATCCTACTTTAACAACCTTATCGTTGATGGTAACATCTTGAATAGCGTAAGGTTGCCAGTTGTATGGAATTTCACCTGTTGTTTTATCAATAACATTAGCGATAACGATGTCTTGTGTAGCTGAGACGCGCTGGTAATCATAAACGATCTTATTGAAACCAGCATCAGCAGCTGGTGCCTCACCTTTAATAATACGATTGTATTCATCTAATCCTTCGTCAAATTCGTGATTACCAATAGTTCCATAGTTAAAGCCCATTTGATTGAAAGCTTTAACTGTTGGTTCATCTTGAAGTAAGCCAGAGTTAGCAGGACTAGCGCCTACCATATCACCTGCTTGAACACGAAGTGAGGTAGAATTTGGATTTGCGGCGGTAAATTCTTTTTCAGCATCATCCATGTAAGCATCCAGTTGTGCGACGGTACCAGCATTGGAAACTTTACCATCCGGCATATAAGCGGAGCCAGTAGTGTCTAGTGCTCCATGGAAATCATTAACGCCTAAGATTTGGATAGCTTCTTGGTCGGCATAAATACTGGTAGACATTATCCCAAAACCAGCAACAACAGCTAACATACTACTTTTTAAAGCAACTTTCTTATTCATCGTAACTCCTTGATTCATTAGTGAAGATAGTAAACAGTATCCATAGTTAGTTTACTATGGCCATCAGGAAAATTCAAGGTATTTTTGAATGAAAAACGAATTATTTTTCGTTGGACTTTAAAAAAAGGACGGTTTTGAAACGTTTTCTCAGTATATTTTATAGGCTATTGAATATTGTATTTTGTTTTTATAGTGAAAATTCTTTTAAAAAATGCTATACTTTTTTAAAACAAAATTAGTCTTTTAAAGGAGTAGCTATGTTACAAGATATTGGACAAACTGGTGTTAAAGGGTCACGTATTGCTTTAGGTGCGATGCGTATGAATGCTTTAGATGTGAAAGAAGCAGAAAAGGTTATTGCAACGTCAGTTGACAATGGTATTAGTTTTTTTGATCATGCAGATATTTACGGTGGGGGAGAATCTGAAATCCGTTTTCGTGATGCCTTGAAAAACCTTGATATCAAGCGTGAAGACTTTGTTTTACAATCCAAATGTGGTATTCGTAAAGGCTTCTTTGATTTTTCAAAAGATCATATTTTAGCTTCAGTTGATGGTATTTTAGAGCGCTTAGGAACGGACTACCTTGATTTCTTGGTCCTTCATCGTCCAGATGCCTTGTGGGAACCGGAAGAAGTAGCGGAAGCCTTTAACCACTTGACATCAGTTGGTAAGGTTCGTCATTTTGGTGTCAGCAACCAAAATCGCAGTCAAATGGAATTTTTGCAGTCTTATTTAGATAAGCCATTAGCGGTTAACCAATTGCAACTATCACCAGTTCACGCGCCGATGATTTCTTCTGGCTTAGAAGTTAATATGACAACATCAGGTGCCAATGACCGTGATGGTGGCATTATTGACTATTGCCGACTTAACAAGGTAACAATTCAGGCTTGGTCACCATTCCAAATTGATCTCTCAAAAGGACTTTTCTCTGGTAATCCTGACTATAAAGAATTGAACGCTACCATTTCAACTCTTGCTGAAAAATATGGCGTATCCGATGAAGCTATTATTGTTGCTTGGATTCTTCGACATCCAGCTAAAATTCAAACGATTATTGGTTCCATGAATCCTGAGCGTATCACGCGTATAGCAGATGCAGAAAAAGTAGACCTCACACGTCCAGAATGGTATGAGATTTATATCAAAGCGGGACATATTTTGCCCTAAACTGTAGCTCAGTCATGTCAAATTTTTAACGGAATAAGATGGCTATGATTAACAGTTATCAATAACTTTCAAAAACTGATAAGTTTCAAAAGGAATTCAAAATGTCAATATCTCATCATCATTATAGCCTTAAAGTTGGCTTGAAAAAAATAATCATAAACTTTGCTTGTCTTCTGGTTCTAAGTTTGATCTTGAGTTTAGCATTAGCGGGAGTCGTTTCGCTTTTCGAGAATGGTTTTGAACCGATTAACTTAAATCAATTTCGCCCTCGTTTCTTAGGTTACTCATGGGTCTATGCAGTGATTAATGGAGACGCAGAGTTAGGCAAAAGAAAAAAGTGGCTGATTTTTATCATTGGCTTTATATTGCTCTTGGTTTTGTCAATCTTATTAGTACATCCGTGGAAAGTATTGGTTCAAGATGTAACGATACCAGTTTGGCTGTGGCTTATCGGTTTGCTCTTGGGAATTGGTATGATAATCTATCTTTTGAATCATTGCTACCAATCAAACAATGACCTATCTTGATTTGTTTAATAGATGTGAGATTTATCCTTGATAAAAAGACTTCGACTATTTTTTAAGTCAAAGTCTTTTCTTAGTTACTCTATTTAGTATTTCAGGATTGAGAATTATCCAAAACTCAAAGTATCACTAGTTGAAACGAGAACAGGAACAAAGCACTTTAAGAAAGCATCGCAAACGACTACGATCCTAATATTTGCTCACTAACCTTCAATATAATCTTTCAATGCTTCCTCTTTTAAACCGGCATTGATGGCGATGAGTAATTTCAGACGTGCTTTTTGACCGTTCAGTTCTTTGATAAACATAACGCCTTTTTGATGAAGGTGTACTCCACCACCTTCATAGGCATAGACTGGCTCAGCGATGCCATTGAAACAGCGAGATACCAGCACAACGGGCAGTCCCTCTTTAACCAATCGTTCAATCGCTAAAGATGCCTCAGGGGGAAGATTACCAGCACCAAGTGCTTCAATAACGACACCATCAATATGACTTGCTCTCAGCAAACTGAGAATCCCATCTCCCATACCAGCATAGGCCTTGATAATAGGGATTCTTCCATTGATGGATTCGAGGTCAAAACGAACACGTGGTTCAGCGGTTTGGAAAAAGAGGATTTCATTTTTCATAATGATACCCAAAGGACCGTGAGTTGGTGTTTGGAAGGTAGAAACGTTGGTCGTATGGGTTTTAGTGACATACTTAGCAGCATGAATTTCATCATTCATCACAACCAGTACACCCTTGCCGATAGCTTTCTGATTACCAGCTACTCGAAGTGCGGAAAGGTAGTTGTAAATACCATCGCTTCCTAGTTCGTTGGATGATCGCATCGCCCCAGTAATGACAATAGGAATGTTGGGGAGGTTCATCGTATCGAGAAAGTAGGCTGTTTCTTCTAGCGTATCAGTCCCGTGGGTGATAACAACACCATCAAATTGATCACCAATGTCTCTAATCTTATGATAGAGTTTGAACATATGTTGTTCAGTGATGTGAGGGCTTGGAACATTAAAAATATCAATGGTTGTGATAGTATAATCATCAAGTTCAACAGCGACATGGTTCATAGGATTGTCGGCAGATGAGTTGACATTTCCCATTTCATCAGCCGTCATAGAAATAGTGCCTCCTGTATGGAGAACGAGTATGTGTTTAGTCATTAAAAAACTTCTTTCAAAATTATGTTATAATTTATTCTAACATAATTCAGAAAATGGGAGAGTTAAGTTGGCAATCAAGGCAGTTTTTTTTGATATTGATGGCACCCTCTTAAATGATCATAAGCGTGTTGAGAAAGCGACTGTATTAGCTATTAAAAATTTAAAAGAACAAGGAATTCTTGTCGGTGTGGCAACTGGAAGGGGGCCTGGTTTTGTGCAACCTTTTATGGATAATCTTGGTCTTGACTTTGCGGTGACTTACAACGGTCAATATATCTTTACCAGAGACAAGATTCTTTATCAAAATCAACTACCTAAGTCACTTATCTATCGTGTGATCCGTTATGCAGGAGATAAAAAGCGTGAGATTTCATTAGGCACAGCTTCTGGTTTAGTCGGTTCAGGGCTAATTGAAATGGGTACCAGCACCTTTGGACAAATTGTCAGCCGATTGGTTCCTAAAAAACTAACCAAAACGGTTGAAAATAGCTTTAAAAAAATCATTCGCCGCATTAAACCTCAAAATATGGATTATTTAAAAACTATTATGCGAGAACCAGTCTTTCAGATTGTTTTAGTCGCAACAGAAGGGGAAGGTCAAAAACTGCGTGATAAGTTTCCGCAGATTACGATTACCCGATCTAGTCCATATTCCATTGATTTGATTTCTCATGGTCAATCTAAAATCAAAGGTATTGAGAGAGTAGGAGATATCTTCGATTTTGACCTTGATGAGGTTATGGCATTCGGTGATTCAGAAAATGACATGGAGATGCTAACAGGGGTTGGTATTGGTGTTGCGATGGGTAATGGTCAGGACGAGCTCAAGTCTATTGCTGATTATACGACAGATAGTAACAATCGTGATGGTATTTCAAAAGCTCTAGCCCACCACGGCTTAATCCATTTGGATCCTGAGGAAGGCTTTAAGAGTCGTGATGATAACTTCAATAAGGCCAAGGATTTCCATCTGCTTATGGACGGATCGGTTAATCACACGCCTCGTCTTTATAGTATTACCGAAGGTGGCAATCGTGCAAACTTCAAGGTAGAAGAGATTGTTGAATTCCTCTATGCAGCTAGTCAAGGAGATCGTCATGATTTTACCCAGTCGATTTTAAATTTACATGCAGCTGTGGATAAAGCAGCGCAAAAAGTACAGAGCAAACCGCATCCAGAAACACCTTTAGTGGGTGAAGTGGATGCTTTGACTGATATTCTTTATTTTACTTATGGTTCATTTGTCTTAATGGGGGTTGATCCTAAACCTTTCTTTGATATTGTCCATGAAGCCAATATGGGGAAAATATTCCCCGACGGTAAAGCTCACTTTGATTCTCAAACTCATAAAATTTTAAAACCTGATCATTGGGAAGATAAGTTTGCGCCAGAGCCAGCTATTAAAAAAGAATTGGATCGTCAAATTCAACAATCCCTATAACGAACACAATAAAACCTTTTAGTCATTAGACTAGAAGGTCTTTTGATATTATTACAAAACTTTATCCTTATCGCGAACAACTAAGATATCCACTTTGGCGTTACGAAGGATATATTCAGATGATGAGCCAACTAATAGGCGCTCAAAGGCATTAAGACCCGTGGCACCAAGCATGATTAAATCAGCTCCCTCTTTATCAGGGATATCAATGGCAAGAAGGGATTTGGGGTTGCCAAATTCCACAATCTGACGGACCTTCTGAACACCTGCAGCTCTGGCTCTGTTTTCTAAATCTGTTAGAGATTCATGGGCTTCACGCTCTAACTTCTCATAGACAGTTGCGTCAAATGTAGCGACACTTTGAAGAGCTCTTGTATCAATAACATGGGTCAGCAAGATTGCAGCCTCATTTCGTTTGGCAACATTAACAGCTTTTTCAAAGGCGAGTTCAGACTCTTTAGAACCGTCGATGGCAACTAGTATTTTTTCATATTGATGAGACATAACAGTGACCTCCTAATTTCTATATTTTTATTATAACTCATTTGTTTTAAAAATGAGAGCGTTTTATGTACGTTTTCTGAAAAATCTATCTTGTCAAAAAATCTAATACAGATAAATGGAAAATCGTGTTATTTTCTAAAAATTGCGATATAATAGCAAAACGTGAGGTAACAAAATGAAGACTTTTGAAAAATCATCTAAATTAGAACATGTTGCTTATGATATTCGTGGGCCTGTCCTTGATGAAGCTAATCGTATGCGAGCTAATGGGGAAGGGATTCTCCGATTGAATACAGGCAATCCTGCAGAGTTTGGCTTTACAGCACCTGATGAAGTGATTAGAGATTTGATTATGAACGCGCGTGATAGCGAGGGTTATTCTGATAGTAAAGGGATTTTCCCGGCCCGTAAAGCGATTATGCAGTATTGTCAAACTAAGCAGTTTCCAAATGTCGATATCGATGATATCTATATTGGAAATGGTGTTTCGGAAATGATTACCATGTCTATGCAAGGTTTGCTTGATAACGGTGATGAGGTTTTGGTACCTATGCCTGATTATCCACTGTGGACGGCATCAGTTAGTCTAGCTGGTGGAAATGCAGTGCATTACGTTTGTGATGAAGCAGCTGACTGGTATCCCGATCTGGAAGATATGGAAGCTAAAGTCACTAAAAAGACTAAGGCAATTGTTATTATTAATCCTAATAATCCTACAGGTGCCTTATACCCTAAAGACGTTTTAGAAGGAATCGTTGCCATTGCACGCCGCCACAATTTGATCATCTTCTCAGATGAGATATATGATCGAATGGTTTTTGACGAGGCTAAGCATATTCCAATTGCTACTTTGGCACCGGACTTGTTTGTGGTTACCATGAATGGTTTATCAAAATCACATCGTATTTGTGGTTTTCGTGTTGGATGGATGGTTCTTTCAGGGCAAAAAGATCATGTTCAAGGCTATATTGAAGGCTTAAATATGCTTTCCAATATGCGCCTTTGCTCAAATGTCTTAGCCCAGCAGGTTGTTCAAACGTCACTGGGTGGTTACCAATCCGTGGATGAGTTATTAATGCCAGGTGGACGCTTGTATGAGCAAAGAGAATTTGTCACCAAAGCTATTAACGACATTCCAGGTTTGTCGGCTGTTAAACCGCAGGCTGGACTTTATCTGTTTCCTAAAATTGACCAGAGCATGTACAATGTTCCAGATGATGAACAGTTTGTCTTAGAATTTTTGAAGCAAGAAAAAATCATGCTTGTTCATGGTCGCGGCTTTAACTGGAAGGACCCAGATCATTTTCGTATTGTTTACCTACCAAGAGTTGAAGAATTAGCGGAAATCCAGACTAAAATGGAGCGCTTTCTGAGACAATACCGTCGTTGACGTTAATAAAATGATAACTAGATGACGGTAAAATAACAATTGTATGTTTTTGTCATTATTGTAAGTAATTTTCAGATAATTGATTGCCTTTTTGGTTTGCAATTGTTATAATAGCATGTAATATATTTTTCAAATTAGAAAGGGTTATCATGCCTAATTTATTGTCACAAACTCGTAAAATCACTTCCATTCTTCAACGTTCAGTTGATAGTCTTGAAGGTGATTTACCTTACAACCTGATGGCAACTCAACTTGGAGACATCATTGACTGTAATGTATGTATCATCAATGGTGGTGGTGCTATCCTTGGTTTTGCTCTAAAATATAAAACCAACAATGACCGTGTTGAAGCCATGTTCGAAGAGAAAAAATTAATCGATGAGTACGTTAAAGCGGCTAGCCGTGTTTATGACACGGAAGCTAACTTACCGGTTACCCATGATCTCAGTATCTTTCCAGTAGAACTCCAAGAAGATTTTCCAGATGGTTTAACAACTTTGGCCCCAATTTATGGTGGCGGTATGCGTCTAGGAACACTTATCATCTGGCGCAATGACCAAGATTTCAAAGATGAAGATTTGATTCTTGCCGAAATTGCCTCAACAGTAGTGGGTATTCAACTCTTGAACCTTCAAACAGAGAATCTTGAAGAAACAATCCGTAAGCAAACAGCTGTTACTATGGCAATTAACACTCTATCTTATTCAGAAATGAAAGCAGTAGCAGCTATCCTTAGTGAACTTGATGGTACAGAGGGTCGTCTGACAGCCTCTGTTATTGCGGACCGTATCGGTATTACACGCTCTGTTATCGTTAATGCCCTTCGTAAACTTGAGAGTGCTGGAATTATTGAAAGCCGCTCACTTGGTATGAAAGGGACTTACCTCAAGGTTATCAACGAAGGTATCTTTGATAAAATTAAGGACTACAATTAATGACAAAAGCATTGATTTCAATCGACTATACGGTTGATTTTGTAGCAGACGAAGGGAAACTGACTGCTGGGAAACCAGCCCAGGAGATTGAAGCTTCTCTTGTTTCCCTAATCCAGAAGGTATACGCAGATGGGCACTATATCTTTTTTGCAATTGATCGTCATGATGAAGGCGATGATTGTCATCCTGAAACCAAACTCTTCTCTCCTCACAACATTCAAGGAACCTCTGGAAGGAACTTGTTTGGAGCTTTGGCACCTTTTTACGATTCTATCAAAGATGATGGCAAGGTTTTCTGGATGGACAAGCGCTATTATTCAGCATTTGCTGGGACAGATTTGGATATTCGTTTGCGTGAACGTCGCGTTGATACAGTGGTACTAACAGGTGTCTTGACAGATATTTGTGTGCTACACACGGCAGTGGATGCTTATAATCTCGGTTATCAGATTGAAGTATCAAAGTCAGCAGTAGCTAGTCTGACAGCAGAAAGAAATCAATGGGCTCTTGAACACCTTGAACATGTTTTAGGAGCAAAGATTGTTGATTAATACTATCACCTTGTCTTTTCCAGACAGGGTGATTTTCTTAATTTTAGGAGATAGGACTATCTGTTTTTTTGTGGTATAATTTAACGGATAGACTGGATGTAGTATTCATCATTTTGATTGAGATGAGCTACAAAACGATAGAGGAGAAAACAATGAAAATTTCTGAAGAAGAAGTACGTCATGTTGCCAAGTTGTCTAAGTTGAGCTTCACTGATCAAGAAACTAGTGAATTTGCCCAAAGTTTGACAAAAATTGTCGACATGGTTGAATTGTTAAACGAAGTAGATACAGAAGGCGTACCCGTAACAACTACCATGGCTGACCGAAAAAATGTTATGCGCGAAGATGTGGCAGTCACTGGTCAACCACGTGAGGAACTCTTTAAAAATGTTCCTGAAGAAAAAGATTATTTCATCAAAGTTCCAGCCATTTTTGAAGAAGGAGGAGATGCCTAATGTCATTACATGATAAGACAATTGAAGAGTTACACGACCTCCTTGTTAAGAAGGAAATATCTGCAACTGAATTGACACAAGCAACTTTAAAAGATATTGAATCTCGTGAAGATATCGTGGGCTCATTTGTGACGATTGCGGAAGAAAAAGCGCTCAAGCAAGCTCAAGCTCTTGATGCTAAAGGTATTGATGCTGACAACGTCATGAGTGGTATTCCGCTTGCAGTGAAAGATAATATCTCAACCAAGGGGATTTTGACGACAGCCTCATCAAAAATGCTTTATAATTACGAGCCAATCTTTGATGCGACAGCCGTTGCTAATGCCTATGACAAAGATATGATCGTGATTGGTAAAGCCAACATGGATGAATTTGCCATGGGTGGTTCAACCGAAACATCCTATTTTAAACAGACAAAAAATGCTTGGGACCAAAGCAAGGTTCCTGGTGGGTCATCTGGTGGTTCAGCTGTTGCTGTAGCTTCTGGTCAAGTGCGTTTGTCACTTGGTTCGGATACCGGTGGCTCTATTCGTCAACCAGCAGCCTTTAATGGAGTTGTTGGGATGAAACCAACTTATGGGATGGTGTCACGTTTTGGTTTGATTGCCTTTGGTAGTTCACTGGATCAAATCGGACCATTTGCACCAACCGTAAAAGAAAATGCGCAGCTCCTGAATGTTATTTCTAGCTATGATACTAAGGATGCTACTTCTACCAAAAACCAAGTAGCTGATTTTACAAGTAAAATTGGTCAAGAAATTAAAGGCATGAAAATTGCTCTTCCTAAAGAATACTTGGGAGAAGGGATTGACTCTGAGATTAAGGCCAATATCCTATCAGCAGCTAAACACTTTGAAAATCTTGGTGCGATTGTTGAAGAAGTCAGTCTTCCACATAGCAAATACGGTGTTGCAGTTTATTATATCATCGCTTCATCTGAGGCTTCCTCAAACTTGCAACGTTTTGACGGAATTCGTTACGGTTTCCGTGCAGAAGATGCTACAAACTTAGAGGAAATCTATGTCAACACTCGTAGTCAAGGATTTGGTGACGAAGTGAAACGTCGTATTATGCTAGGAACCTTTAGCTTGTCATCTGGTTACTATGATGCCTACTACAAAAAAGCTGGCCAAGTGCGTACCTTGATTATCCGTGATTTTGATAAAGTCTTTGCGGATTATGATTTGATTTTGGGGCCAACAACACCGAGCGTAGCCTTTGACTTTGGAGATAAATCTAAAGATCCAGTTTCAATGTACTTGGCTGACCTTTTAACAATCCCAGTTAACTTAGCTGGACTTCCAGGGATTTCTATCCCGTCAGGCTTTGTAGATGGTTTACCAGTCGGTTTGCAATTGATTGGTCCAAAATACAGTGAAGAGACTATTTATCAAGTAGCGGCAGCATTTGAAACAACAACTGATTATCATAAACAACAACCTAAAATTTTTGGAGGTGACAACTAATGAATTTTGAAACCATTATCGGACTTGAAGTTCACGTTGAGTTGAACACCAATTCTAAAATCTTTTCATCATCAGCAGCACACTTTGGTCAAGAAGCGAATAGCAACACTAACATCATCGATTGGTCCTTCCCAGGTGTTCTCCCTATAATTAATAAAGGCGTTATTGATGCAGGGATTAAAGCATCATTAGCGTTAAACATGGACATCCATCAAGAAATGCACTTTGATCGTAAAAATTATTTCTACCCAGATAATCCAAAAGCTTACCAAATCTCTCAATATGATGAGCCGATTGGTTACAATGGCTGGATTGAAGTGGAATTAGAAGACGGTTCAACCAAAAAAATCCGTATCGAACGTGCTCACCTAGAAGAAGATGCTGGTAAGAATACGCACGGAACGGATGGTTATTCTTATGTTGACCTCAATCGCCAAGGGGTGCCATTGATTGAAATTGTCTCAGAAGCAGATATGCGTTCACCTGAAGAGGCCTATGCTTACTTGACTGCCCTTAAAGAGGTCATTCAGTACACAGGTATTTCAGATGTTAAGATGGAAGAAGGCTCTATGCGCGTTGACGCTAATATCTCCCTTCGTCCTTATGGTCAAGAAGCCTTTGGAACTAAGACGGAGTTGAAGAATCTTAACTCATTCAACTACGTTCGTAAAGGTTTGCAACATGAAATTGAGCGTCAGGCTAAGATTTTGCGTTCAGGTGGTCAAATCCAACAAGAAACACGTCGTTATGATGAAGCAACTGGAGAAACCATCCTCATGCGTGTTAAAGAAGGAGCGGCTGATTACCGTTACTTCCCAGAACCTGACCTACCTCTTTACGAAATTGACAATGACTGGATTGAAGAAATTCGTGCTGAATTACCAGAATTTCCAAAAGAGCGTCGTGCAAAATACACAGCAGAATACGGTTTGACAGCCTACGATGCTAGTCAATTGACAGCAACCAAGGCAACTTCAGATTTCTTTGAGTCGGCTGTGGCGAAAGGTGGCGATGCTAAACAAATCTCTAACTGGTTACAAGGTGAAGTGGCGCAATTCCTCAATGCTGAGAACAAAACCTTATCAGAAATTGCTTTGACGCCAGAAAATCTTCTTGAGATGTTAGCTTTGATTGAAGATGGTACGATTTCATCTAAAATCGCTAAGAAAGTCTTTGTTCATTTGGCTAAAAACGGTGGTTCAGCACGTGAATACGTTGAAAAAGCTGGATTGGTTCATATTTCAGATCCTGACGTCTTGATTCCAATCATTCACCAAGTCTTTGCGGATAATGAAGCAGCTGTAGCTGACTTTAAATCAGGTAAACGTAATGCTGACAAAGCCTTCACAGGATTCTTGATGAAAGCAACTAAAGGACAAGCTAATCCACAAGTGGCTCTTAAACTCTTGGCTCAAGAATTGCAAAAATTGTTGGATAACTAGTCTTAAATTTAGCTCTTAAGTTTGTATTTATTTCAAGTATAATCATGTAAAAAGAAGACCATTAGGTCTTCTCAGACTGAAGACAAAGTCTGGCTCTTCGTCAACTGTAGTGGGTGACTTATAATTAGCATCTAGAGAGAATCGTTCTGGTTCTCTCTCTTTGTCTCTTTCCGGTTTTCGAGAGACAACCTAAAAGGGTCACTCTCCTGACCCTTTTAATATTCAAAGCGATGAGTATTTTAGTTTTAAAGTTCTTGAAT
>NZ_JBLOJT010000041.1:0-14122 GCF_047785745.1 Streptococcus pluranimalium
TAGCTGGCAAATCATTTCCAAACGTTGGGTTGTTGAGCGAACTTTTGCTTGGTTGAACCACTCTCGAAGATTGGCTAAGGATGTTGAAAAATCGGTATCGTCAGAGGTTGCTTTTGTCAAACTATCACACATTAATCGTCTTTTAAGGGCTTTATAACTTAACTTCATAAGAAAAATACCCCAATCGTTAGATTTTGTGTCTAACTTTTGGGGTGCAGTTCAATTAAGATCGTCAACAAATTCTTTTAGGTATTTAACATGTGAATCAAACGTATAGTCAAAAGATAATGGTTTATCATTGTAACCTGCACCCAATAAATCAATTAAAATGATTCGGTGTTTAGACTGCATGTGAGAGATTACTTCTATATAATCAAAGGAGCCTGCACATCCTAATCCATGTATAAAGATAATAGGTGTTAGTGCACCTGAAAAATCGTTGTATCGAATTTTATTATTTGTTCCTCTAATGATATATTCTCTCATCTTATGCGTCACAATTTCAAGCTTATCTGTTTCTGTTATATGATTTCTTAAGAAGATACAAGAAAGATTTTTGTTTTACAAATCAATTTCTAGAAGGATTGGCGTATGATCTTGACGCTCTCCTGAAGAAATCATTTCTGATTTCGTTACTTTATCGGCGATTCGATCTGATGTTAACCAATAATCAATTCTCCATCCGGTATTATTGATTTTACTGGTTTTACTTCTCTGCGCCCACCAGCTGTATACGTTGGGGATATCACCATGGATATGGCGGAAAGTGTCGGTAAATCCATGGTTTAAGAGATTTGTGAAGCCTTGTCGTTCTTCATCGGTAAAGCCAGGAGAGCGACGGTTAGAGTTTGGATTAGCTAGGTCAATTTCTTTATGAGCGACATTGTAGTCTCCTGTTGCAAGGACTGGTTTTTGTTTGTCAAGCTCAGCGAGATAGTTGGCATATTTTGCATCCCAGATTTGTCTATCATCAAGGCGTTTTAACCCATCTCCAGCATTTGGCGTATAGACTTGTGTTACAAAAAAGTCTTCAAATTCAAGGGTAATCATGCGACCTTCGAGATCCATTGTTGTTGGTGCATTAATTGTCGGGAAAGTTACAATGGGATTAAGTTCTTTTTTATAGAGAAACATGGTACCAGCGTAACCTTTTCTGGCAGGTTCTTCGGAAGAGCGCCAGACATTGATATAGTTAGGAAAGTACTCGAGCAGTATTTCTAAATGTTTTTTCGTTGGTCCTTTAGATGATAATTTGGTTTCTTGAATGGCAATGATATCTGCATCCTCATTGACCAAGGTGTCGATAACAGCTCGTGATAAAAGGGCACGGGAAGAGTCGCTAGTTAAGGCAGCGTTTAGGGAATCGATATTCCAAGAAATGAGTTTCATGAATCTATCCTTTTCTATAAAATTAGTTATTTTATTATAGCAAAAATGATTTTTCTTAGCGAGGTTAGTCACTTATATGTGAAAATAAGCACTTAAAAATATGAAAATGTCAATCAATTTAATATTGGAAACTTCAAAAAAACCTTTTAAAATAAGCTTAATTAGTTAACAACGTTTTCAAATATAGATAGAACAACCTTATGTTTCGGAAGCGCTAACAAACAAAAAATAAATTGGAGACTTTTATGGATTTTAAAACAAGTAAAGCCGAAGGAACTGTAGATTTTGTTAATGTGCTTGATTTGGAAAAAATGGCTCAACAAGCCATTCTAAAAGGCGCATTTGGTTATATAGCTAGTGGTGCTGGGGATACCTTCACTCTCCACGAAAACATTCGTTCGTTTAACCATAAACTTATTGTGCCTCATACTCTAAAAGGTGTTGAAAATCCTGATACTAGTGTCACGTTTGATGGAGATCAATTGACATCACTTATTATTATGGCACCTGTGGCAGCTCATAAGTTGACTAATGAACAAGGGGAAGTTGCGAGTGCTAAGGGTGTTGGTGAATTTGGAACAATTTATACGACAAGCTCCTATTCTTCAACTGATCTTCCAGAGATTATGCAAGCTTTGAATGGTAGCCCTCAGGGGTGCCAATTCTATTTCAGTAAAGATGATGGCATTAACCGCCATATTATGGATCGTGTTAAAGAGCAGGGTGCTAAGGCGATTGTCTTAACTGCTGATGCAACCGTTGGAGGAGAACGTGAAGTGGATAAACGTAATGCCTTCACATTCCCATGTAATATGCCGATTGTTCAAGAATATCTTCCAGAAGGTATTGGTAAATCCATGGATTTTGTTTACAAATCAGCTAAACGAGCTCTTTCTCCAAAGGACGTGGAATTCATTGCGCAGTATTCTGGTCTTCCTGTTTATGTTAAGGGTCCGCAAAGTGCAGAAGATGCTTTTAGAGCCTTAGATGCAGGTGCATCAGGTATTTGGGTAACCAACCATGGTGGTCGTCAATTGGATGGGGGCCAGCATCATTTGATTCCCTTTAAGAGGTTGCAGAGGTTGTAGATAAACGTGTTCCAATCATTTTTGACTCAGATGTGCGTCGTGGGCAACATGTCTTTAAAGCTCTTGCTTCAGGGGCTGATTTGGTAGCCCTTGGTTGTCCAGTCATCTATGGTCTTGCCATGGGTGGAAATGTCGGTAATCGTCAAGTCTTTGAGAAAATCAATGATGAACTTAAGATGGTCATGCAGTTAGCCGGCACACAAACGATTGAAGATATGCGCCATTTCAAACTTCGTCATAATCCTTATGATTCATCTATTCCATTCAGTCAAAATGAATTGAAATTGGATTAATTGGCATTTCTTAAACCTGGTGGAAACATCAGATTTAAGGAATACTGATTGACGAATAGTTAGACTTTTGATAAAACTATTAAGGGAAAAATAGTTATTTTTAGTAAAGATAATTATATTCTTAAATTTTGATGGAGGATTAGCTAAGTCAGGCTGAAGGGAACAGTTTTGAAAGCTATCAGATGTGTTAAAGCATGTCTGGGTTTGATTCCCGTATCTTAGAATGAGTGACAGAATGTTTCGACAGAAATCTTATCATATCTATGAAAGCATGTTATGTGCTTTTTTGGTGACCTTTATTAGTGGCTTTATTAATGCTTTTACCTATTTGACTCAAGGGGGGCATTTTGCTGGTGTTCAAACTGGTAATCTCTTGATGATGGGGATTAGACTGGCTGAAGGGCGTTTGCTTGAGGCTATTAAGTTTTTAATCCCTATTATTGTTTTTATGATTGGCCAGATTATGACTTATTTTGTTAAGTCTTGGGTTCTTAAAAATCGTTTTCATTGGCACTTGTTTGCTAGTTTGATATTGACAGGTTTGTGCCTGATTGCCGTATTGGGATTGAAAATTTTTCATCCTTATATTATTTTTAGCATTTTAGCACTCTTTATGTCATTTCAGGTTGATAGTTTTAAGTCTATTCGGGGGACGCCTTTTGCAACTGTGATGATGACTGGTAATATCAAGAATGCCGCCTATTACTGGGTCAAGGGTTTTATCGAGAAGGATACAAAAGTTAGAAAAGATGGGCGTAATATTTTGTTTATCCTTGCGACTTTTTCGTTAGGTGCTATGTGTTCAACATTCCTGAGTATTCGATTAGGAGAATTATCGTTGATTTTTAGTTTGATTCCTCTATTCTTCTTAAATGTTTATATGTTACTAGGTGTTAAAAATGGTCCGCAATATAACTCTAGGAATATTTTCAAGAAATTATAAGGTATTCAAGTTCTCGGTGAGGACTTGTTTTTTGTTGTACAGAGTCACGGTTAGTAAGTAGCTTTAGTGACTGAAATGCAGTACCCGGTCTTACTGCCTGAGAAAAGGAATGACTTTTTATGATGTTAGTGACTGTTTATTTTAGGCTATTTGCTGCTATTTCTTTAGGAAGAAATAAATAGTTAATCTTTTTTGGAGGGCAGCTTCAAGGTAATTAGTGGTGTTTTATAGTCTGTTAAATGACCTTTGATAATCTTCATTTTTTTGATTTCTAAGATTAGAGCTCAAAACCTCCCAGGGGGCTTTGAGCTTTTTGCATCTTAATTTTCTTCCTGAAAGTTAATTGATTGGACTGTATTGCCTTATGGCTAGTAACGAGATGGCATGGCATTAACATTGACTTTGAGAAGCTAGCGAATTAACATTTTAAAGAAAAAGGATTGCGCATTGGCTTGTCGCGTGCTATAATGTAAGGGTCTTCAGGGCAGGGTGAAATTCCCGACCGGCGGTGTATAGGTAACTAGAAGTCCGCGAGCGCAAGCTGATGTGGTGTGATTCCACAACCGACAGTAGAGTCTGGATGGGAGAAGACGAAGATTGACTAGATAAGACTGGCTTTTTGACAGCCAATCTTCAGATTCTCTGATTTTTAAGAAATTGGAGGAACCTTTGATGACAAATACACGTAAGATGGCTTATATTGCTATCCTTTCAGCTATTTCATTTTTATTGCTCTTTTTCAATTTTCCTATTTTGCCAGCAGCAAGTTTTTTGAAAATTGATTTTAGTGTAATTCCGATTTTATTAGCCTTATTGTTGTTTGATTTAAAATCGGCTTATGTTGTCTTGCTCTTACGTACGCTTTTAAAATTCATATTGAATTTTGAAGGGGTTAATACCTGGGTCGGTATGCCAATGAATGTACTTGCTCTTGGTTCGTTTGTAACGGTATTTGCTCTTATCTGGAAAAATCATCAGACGCTTAAGACCTATGTCTCAGCAGCTGTTATTGCGACAATAGTTTTAACAATAGCCATGTTAGTATTGAATCTCTTTTTCGCAATACCGCTTTACATCAAGTTTGCAGGATGGCCACCAGAAGCTCTAACGATGACTTCATATATTGTACCAGCTGTTATACCATTTAACCTCTTGCAGGGAGCTATCTTATCGCTAGTCTTTTACCCTGCATACTTGGGAACTCAAAATGTTCTTTTAAAATATCAAAATTAGCTAATGGAGGCTGGGCGTAAAGTCTAGCTTTTCTATTGTTTGTAAGATCTGAACACAGTGGTTGGGAGAAATGATAAGTGATTTATCTAGTGGTTTAGGGTTTTTATTTTAAGTGCCAACTGCTGAATAATTGTTCTTAGGATTTGAATCAGATCTAGGTCAGTAGAGAGAAGCTAGTCTTTTTCTGATTTCCGATTTCTTCTAATTATTCATCTGATTGAAGAGGAAGCAGATGAGGAAAGGTTTGAGTAATCTTTTCAATCGGAGATAAAAGAGATAAGATGGGCTCTTTTTTCGTTAGAGATCTTTCCAACTCCTTTTACCCTTACTATCTGAGAGAAAATGTTATAATACTATTATGAAAAATAAACAAACTTATCTATTGAGAGCCTCTATCGCTCTTGTTTTATTCATGATACTTGGTTATACAGTCAAGTTTTATCCTGAAACATTGGTTACCTTTGATGAATCTATCCAAACAGCAGTGCGTGGTTCTCTACCAGCATCAGCCACTTCTTTCTTTAGTGGCGTCACGGTTTTGGGCAATACCTTAACCTTTGTTTTTATTCTGATTGTTCTAGTTGCCTTTATTTACTTTGTGAAAAAATGGAAAATAGAAGCTATTTTCCTAGGGCTTACAGGAGCTTTTTCTGGTCTCTTGATTGTTGGTTCTAAGTATCTTTACGAAAGAGCGAGACCGAGTCTAGAACATTTAGTATCGGCTCATGGTTTTTCATTTCCTAGTGGTCATGCGACGGGTTCGATGATGATCTATGGTTTTATACTTATCATTGTTCATCAGCGAATCAAATTAAAAGGTTTGAGAATATTAGTAGAAGCTTTAATAGCAGTCTTGATTGCCTTGATTGGTTTATCACGTATCTACGTGGGTGTTCATTATCCAACAGATGTTCTAGGGGGCTTTATTTTAGGGTTTGCTTGTCTAAATATCATTTACCCTTTTTACGATCAGAAACGCTTTGAAGCTCGTTTTCAAGGAAAACAAAAATAAGGAAAAAGGTTCTTTGTTACCTATTACGGAAATGATAGAGCCTAAAACAAAAACGAATTTGGTCTTCCAAATTCGTTTTTACTTACCAAAGTTCCATTAGTTTTTGCATGAGTAGACTGACAAAGGAAATGAAAAACCAAGAAAGCCCGCCCATAATGATGGCTTTGCCACCGCGTTTGAAAAGGTTGGCTATATTGGTATTAAGACCAATAGCGCTCATGGCCATGATGATGAAAAATTTTGAGGTGTTTTTTAAAAAGCCGACCAGAGGCGTTGGTAGAGGTAGGACAGTAGTCATTAACGATGCTAAGATAAAATAGAGAATAAAGGTGGGGAAGACTTTTTTTAACTCAAAAGCCTTGTCTCTATCTCTTGTTTGATGCCGTTTTGCTTCATAAAGCGAAAGCCCTAGTGTAATAGGAATGATCGCTAATGTCCTCGTTAGTTTAACAATGGCAGCACCGTCAAGTGTATTGGCGTTATAGAGATTGTCCCATGCTGTTGCTGTTGCGGTTACAGAAGACGTATCGTTGACAGCTGTTCCTGCAAAGAGAGCAAAGCCATCATTAGATAAACCTAGTGCATGCCCCAAGGTTGGAAACAACAGTGCGGCTAGGATATTAAACAAAAAGATGACAGAGATCGCCTGGGCAACATCTTCTTCCTTAGCCTTGATAACAGGTGCGGTAGCAGCGATGGCAGAGCCACCGCAAATAGATGACCCAACGGCAACTAGTGTAGCGATGTGACGATCAAGGTTTAGTATTTTTTTCAAAGGAAAAGCGAGCAATAAAGCCGTCAAAATAGTCGCAAGGATGATGGGGAGGGACTGGCTACCGACAGCTAGGACTTGTTTGAGGTTGAGACCAAATCCAAGGAGAACAACAGCTGTTTGAAGGATGGTTTTTGAGGAATAGTTGATACCTGCCTGGGTTTGACTGCGATTAGTGTGCCAAATGGCGATGATCATGCCGATGAAAATGGCAAAAACAGGTGCGCCAATCAGTGGTAAGGATTGGCCGAGGAACCAGGCGCTCGTAGCGATGACTAGGCAAAGTGCTAGTCCTGGTAGGCGTAATTTTAAAGTAGACACGGTTGCCTCCTCTTCGTGTTTTTGTTTTAATTATAGTGTTTACAATTATAAATGTACAGAAGAGCGAATGGATCTTCTGAATTTCTTTTATAGGACAGTTGAAGGAGAGAATATGATGAAGAGACCGCTTGAGTTTTCTCATGATTTTTTAGCAGAAGTATTAGATAGCGAGAGTGTTGCGGTGGATGCGACTATGGGAAAGGGAAATGATACCTTGTTTTTAGCCAAATGCAGTCGTAAAGTTTACGCTTTTGATGTGCAAGAAGAGGCAGTAATAAAAACACGGCAATGCTTAGAAGCCGAAGACATTAGCAATGTAGACTTGATTTTAGATGGGCATGAAAATCTTGATCACTATGTGAGAGAACCACTTAGAGCAGCAATCTTTAACTTGGGCTATCTTCCTAGTGCTGATAAGTCCATCATCACCAAACCCCATACAACCTTACAAGCCATTGAAAAAGTACTCGACCGATTAGAAGTGGGTGGTCGCTTGGCTATTATGATCTATTATGGGCATGAAGGGGGAGAAATGGAAAAGGATGCCGTCTTAAACTTTGTTAGCCAGCTAGATCAAAAAGCCTATACAGTTATGCTTTATCAGGCACTTAATCAAATCAATACACCGCCGTTTTTAGTCATGGTGGAAAAACTCACTTCTTTCTAGTTTTCTGATGAGAATTTTGTTACAATGGCAAAATGAAAAGGAGTAGTTATGTCTCATCAATCCATTACTGAACGTTTATCAGAATTACGCCAAAAATATATTGAACAACCATCGCAAAATGATAGTCATTTTGTTGATTCGCCCAAAATGACTAAAATGAAGAAAAAATTGATGGCGCTTGAAAAAGAACGCTGCCAGTTAAAGTTGACTCAAAAAGATTGTCAGGCTGTTGATCAGAAAATTGCTGACTTAAAAGAAGCTTTTGCAGAAGACAATAAGGGAGGTTGATCAATATGGATATGTCCATCCTGGTGATTATCTTCCTTTTTTCTTTAATCTTATCCAATGTCATTAATAGGGTTTTTCCGAAAATCCCCCTGCCCTTGGTCCAGCTCTTGCTGGGGATTACTTATGGGATTTTCCAAGGTGGAAAAGGGATAGATCTCAATCCGGAACTGTTTATGGCCTTCGTTATTGCCCCGCTAAACTTTCGGGAGGGTGAAGAAGCAGATGTCGGAAGCTTTTTGAGGCATCGGTCATTGATTCTCTTTCTTATCTTACCTGTGGTTTTTGTGACCGCTCTAGGGATTGGTGCAGTTGCTAGTTATTTGTTGCCGATTGAGTTGCCTATGGCGGCTTACTTTGCGCTCGGAGCAGCATTAGGGCCAACAGATGCCGTCGCCTTCATTTCGATTGCCAAGCGATTTGCCTTTCCTAAGCGCGTGGAAAATGTCCTCAAACTAGAAGGACTTCTCAATGATGCCAGCGGATTGGTTGCCTTCCAGTTTGCCGTAACAGCACTTCTGACAGGTTACTTCTCTATCGGACAGGCTAGCGTGCAGCTACTCTTATCCATTACAGGTGGCTTTGGGATTGGCTTCTTATTTGCCTTTTTGAACCGTGTCTTTCTATCGGTTTTGGAGAAATTCGACGCAGCTGATGTCACAGGTGCCTTGTTGTTGGAGCTAGCGCTCCCGATGGTCTCCTACTTTGTTGCTGATACCTTAGGGGTATCAGCCATTATTGCTGTTGTGATAGCAGGTGTCATGCAGGCAGGGAGACTCAGAAAAGTGACTCTCTTTGATGCTCAGGTTTACCGGGTGACCAATGTTATTTGGAAGACCATTAACTTTATGCTAAATGGTGTGGTCTTTCTGATTTTTGGTTCGGAATTGACCAGTATTCTCGTCCCAGTTTTAACAAGTCCTGATTATGGTAACGGCTACTTGTTGTCATTATTATTGGTCTTGACAGGACTTTTATTCCTACTGCGTTTTAGCATGATTGGACTTTATTATGCTTGGTTAAAATGGTCTAAGAAGAAGATACTGCGCAAGTCTTGGAAAGAAATCTTTCTGTTGACCTTTTCAGGCGTTAAAGGAACGGTTTCTATAGCGACTATTCTCTTGTTACCTCGAATGGAGAATTTGCAATATAGCCTTCTCTTATTTATGGTTGCGGGAGTGACCTTGTTGAGTTTCTTAACAGGACTATTGATTTTACCTTTTCTTGCACCAGCTATTGACAAGCCAGTTGATAACTTTATGAGGATTTCTATCTTGACCAAGGTTTTGACCATCCTAGAGCAAGATAGTAAGGATAATCCCGATAATGCCTCACTTTACGCGGTTATCGATAATTATAACGCTCGAATCCAAGGCTTAATTTTGGAGCAAGAACCAGCCAGTGTCAAAAGAGATTTGGCTAGTCTCCAACTCTTTATGATTGATATTGAAAGCCAAGGTTTAGAGTATGCCTATAATCAAGAGAACATTGATCTTAAGGAATATCGGATTTATCAAGGTTATTTGAAGATTTTAGAAAAACAAGTCAACCGTAGCTTTGTGTCTAGTTTTACCTATGGTATTAGGATTTTTATGCGCGTGGTTCGTGCTAGTCTTCGTGAAATCGTCACTTTTGGTGCTCGATTCAGAGCTTTGAAGAAGGTGCCGAAGCAACATCGTCGTTTAACAGAGCAAAACCGAGATCGTATCACAAATCTCTACTTGAAAAATACCGAGCTCATTCTTGAAGCACTTGAAGATTTAGAAGGTTATTACAATCATCCCTTAGTTGATTATCTCCAAAATGCTCGCTTGCGTGATGCGGAGTTGATTAAATCTGGCTTATTTGTGGAACGTGTTATCATGCACTGGATTCCAAACAGTAATGACGACATTTTACGAGGATACTATTTGGAACGTAAAACCATTGCCGAGTTTGAAGCTGACGGACTTATTTCCAATCACTATGCTCAAGAACTCCGTAGCAATGTCAATGAATTAGAAAATTATTCACTTAATGACACGACCACGAGTTTATCATATGAATTCCTTAACTTTGCCAGTCAAAAATAAAGAGTCGTTGAGCTTTTAATGTTTTCGTTGTATTTGACCTAGAGGTTTGCTATAATAATCCTATCAGAGGTGTTTTGAAGTCCATTTGTCACAGGAAGCGGCGTTACTGAGAAATCCGCACAAATGTCAAAACTAGTTGCTGAGTTATCAAATTGTATAAAAAGAGCAGCGGGTCTTAAACCCGAATGTGGGTGGTACCGCGGAATTCAAAAAAGAAATTCGTCCCTGTCTAGCGTGAGCTGGGCGGGGATTTTGACGTTTTTGAAAACATTCGATAATAATTTTTTCAAAAACTAATGCATGGAGTAGGAAAAGTCCGCTAGGATTTTCCGTCACGACAGGCGATATTATAGCGTTATCAATAGAATTTATTAAGTCAATTAACTCATAAGAAAGGACACCACATGTCAAAACAACTATCACCAAAATACAATCCAGCCGAGGTTGAGGCTGGGCGTTATCAATCTTGGTTGGACCAAGATGTTTTCAAACCATCTGGAAATCCTGATGCCAAACCTTATTCTATCGTTATTCCACCGCCAAATGTTACTGGTAAGTTGCACTTGGGACATGCTTGGGATACGACTTTGCAAGATATTATCATTCGTCAAAAACGCATGCAGGGCTTTGATACGCTCTGGTTGCCAGGGATGGACCATGCTGGTATTGCCACTCAAGCTAAGGTTGAGGAGCGTTTGCGTGGCGAAGGCATCACGCGTTACGATTTAGGTCGTGAGAAATTCTTGGACAAAGTTTGGGAATGGAAAGACGAGTACGCAGCAACCATCAAGGACCAATGGGGTAAGATGGGAATTTCTGTCGATTATTCTCGTGAACGCTTCACCCTCGATGAAGGTTTGTCAAAAGCTGTTCGTAAGGTCTTTGTAGACCTCTACAAAAAAGGCTGGATTTACCGTGGCGAATTTATCATCAACTGGGACCCAGCAGCTCGCACAGCTCTTTCTGATATCGAAGTTATCCACAAAGATGTGGAGGGTGCCTTCTACCACATGAATTACATGCTTGAAGATGGTTCACGCGCCCTTCAAGTAGCAACAACGCGTCCAGAAACCATGTTTGGTGACGTTGCGGTTGCGGTTAATCCAGAAGATGATCGTTACAAAGACTTGATTGGTCAAAACGTTATCTTGCCAATCGTCAACAAAGCTATCCCGATCGTTGCGGATGAGCATGCTGACCCTGAATTTGGAACTGGTGTCGTGAAAATCACACCGGCTCATGACCCTAATGACTTCTTAGTTGGTCAACGCCATGACTTGCCACAAGTGAACGTCATGAACGATGATGGTACCATGAATGAACTAGCTGCTGAATTCGTCGGTATGGACCGCTTTGAAGCTCGTAAAGCCGTAGTAGCCAAGTTGGAAGAAATTGGTGCCCTTGTCGAGATTGAAAAACGTGTGCACTCAGTCGGTCATTCTGAACGTTCAGGGGCTGTGGTTGAGCCACGCTTGTCAACCCAATGGTTCGTTAAGATGGACCAATTGGCTAAGAATGCTATCGCCAACCAAGATACTGATGACAAGGTAGCATTCTACCCACCACGTTTCAATGATACCTTCATGAGCTGGATGGAAAATGTCCACGACTGGGTTATCTCTCGTCAGCTTTGGTGGGGACATCAAATCCCAGCTTGGTACAACGAGAATGGTGACATGTATGTTGGCGAAGAAGCTCCAGAAGGTGACGGATGGGTGCAAGACGAAGATGTTCTTGACACTTGGTTTTCATCTGCCCTCTGGCCTTTCTCAACCATGGGTTGGCCTGACACAGACTCAGCTGACTTCCAGCGTTATTTCCCAACCTCAACCTTGGTAACGGGATATGACATCATCTTCTTCTGGGTGTCTCGTATGATTTTCCAATCTCTTGAGTTCACCGGACGTCAACCATTCCAAAACGTTCTTATTCACGGTCTTATCCGTGACGAAGAAGGTCGCAAGATGTCTAAATCTCTTGGTAACGGTATCGACCCAATGGATGTTATCGAGAAATACGGTGCCGATGCCCTGCGTTGGTTCCTCTCAAATGGTTCTGCTCCGGGACAAGACGTGCGTTTCTCTTACGAAAAAATGGACGCCTCTTGGAACTTCATTAACAAGATTTGGAACATTTCACGCTACATCCTCATGAACAACGAAGGACTGGACTTGGAAACTGCTGCTGACAAAGTTGCGCAAGTGGCTAGCGGTCAGGCTGGCAATGTCACCGATCGTTGGATTCTCCATAACCTCAATGAAACCATCGCTAAAGTCACTGAAAACTTTGATAAGTTCGAGTTTGGTGTGGCGGGGCACATCCTTTATAACTTTATTTGGGAAGAGTTTGCCAACTGGTATGTTGAGTTGACCAAGGAAGTGCTTTATAGTGACAATGAAGAGGAGAAAGTGGTAACGCGTGCCGTTCTTCTTTACACGCTTGATAAGATCCTCCGCTTGCTTCACCCAATCATGCCGTTTGTAACGGAAGAAATCTTTGCTCAGTACGCTGAAGGGTCTATCGTAACAGCTGACTACCCTGTGGTCAATGAAGCCTTTGAAAATGCTGACGCCCATAAGGGTGTTGAGAGTTTGAAAGACTTGATTCGTGCCGTTCGTAATGCGCGTGCGGAAGTCAACGTAGCCCCATCAAAACCAATCACTATCTTGGTCAAAACAAGCGACACCGAGTTAGAAAGCTTCTTCACGTCAAATGTCAACTACATCAAACGCTTCACTAATCCAGAAACTTTGGAAATCTCTGCTGACTTGACAGCGCCAGAACTAGCCATGTCAGCGGTTATCACAGGAGCTGAAATCTTCTTACCACTAGCAGACTTGCTCAATGTCGAAGAAGAATTAGCTCGACTTGATAAAGAACTGGCTAAATGGCAGAAAGAACTGGACATGGTCGGCAAAAAACTTGGCAACGAACGCTTCGTCGCTAACGCCAAACCAGAAGTCGTCCAAAAAGAACGCGACAAACAAGCCGACTACCAAGCCAAATTCGATGCGACTAAGCAGAGGATTGCGGAGATGGAGAAGTTGTAGCTTAATTGATTTAAATTTATTATTGAATAAGAGGAAGTGAAAATGGATTTTCAAAATATAACAACAATAGTTACTGGTTTTATTACATATGGGATTCCTATTTTATCGTTATTATGGCAAATTCGAAGTGATTTATCGGATAAAAAACAGATCGAAAATATTATATCTAATTATAATTATCAAAATAATTCAAATTTTGATTTTCGAGATATAAGCATTCAAAACGGATATATACAAATTAACAATCCTCAGAGTATAAATATAGACTTAAAGGATGAACTTGATAAATTTGAAAATGAAAGGTTTGAAGATAGAAAATTTTTATCTAGCAATTTATTAAATATATCTTTTGGAATTATTTTAATTTTATTTATTTTAAATCTAATTAATAATTTTTTATCTCATGGAATAGAAATAAATATAGATGTGATTATAAACAATCTAGTTATATCATTTGATAAAACATTAAACCAATTATTATTAATGCTTTCCATCTATGTGCTTTCAATAGTCGTTAAATACGGACTTGGTAAACAGCGTATCACTAAAACAATAGGATTTGCAATAGCAACTATTTTGTATTTATGGTCTTATTTTGCAACTAAACAAGGATTTATACAGGCTTTTAAATATCCTGCTAATCTATCTGAATTATCCCCTCTTATTTCAGTAATAGTAGCGGTAGTTATTTTGTTGCTTTTATTCTTTAGTTTAAATGTTTTAGTTAAAAGATTATTTGATTTAATTTTAGTATATGAATCTAAGTTAAAAACAAGTCTTATTAACAATTTTAACTCTATTAGTATAGTTATTGCTCCAATACTTATTCTGGTAGTAAGAAATTTTTTGAGGTAGTTCTAGAATTGAAATGGTTAGGGTGTACAGATAAAATCTAACTATTGTAAAATTAGATATTTAAAGTGGGTTGAAATATAGCCACTATGATATAAGAAAATATATAAATAAACTCGTGGTGCTAGTTGATTTTCAACAACAA
>NZ_JBLOJT010000042.1:0-14096 GCF_047785745.1 Streptococcus pluranimalium
AAACGTGCCCGTAAGCACGTTTTTACTTCTCTACAGAAGGATGTTACCAGATAATACCAACCATATTATGACAAGACAGCTATACATTTTTTCAGTCATTTTTCACTCCAAATTAGCCTTTATAATCATAGGCAATTTCAATGATTTCCTTAAGTTCAGAGATGAGTGGCTCTTTAGGATTAGCTGTCGTACATTGATCTTCGTAAGCTTTTTCAGCAAGGCGATCAGCATCTGCTTTCAACTGCTCTTTCTTAACTCCTTGTGATTTAAAGTTCATATCAATACCAACTGCTTTTCCAAGTTCGTAGACACGACGAGCAAGTTCTTCTGCTAATTCAGCATCATTTTTACCCTTGAATCCCATAAAGCGAGCAATGTCTGCGTAGTCTTTTTCCGCACGGAAGAAGTCATATTTAGGGAACATAGCATGTTTTTGAGGATCTTTAGCATTGTAGCGAATGATGTGTGGCAAGAGAATAGCATTGGTACGTCCGTGAGGGACGCCCCATTCACCACCAACTTTGTGGGCGATTGAGTGACATATACCTAGGAAGGCATTGGCGAAAGCCATACCAGCCATGGTTGAAGCATTATGCATTTTCTCACGTGACTCTTCTGTTGCTTTTTTAACAGATGTTTCAAGATTTTCAAAGACCAATTTAATGGCTTGAAGTGAGAGTCCACGCGTATAGTCGCTAGCCATAACAGAGACGTATGATTCGATAGCGTGAGTCAAAACGTCCATACCAGTGTCAGCTGTAACGCTCGCTGGTACACTCATAACAAGTGCTGGGTCAACGATAGCAATATCAGGTGTCAAGGCGTAATCAGCAAGTGGGTATTTGGTATGGTCATCACTGTCAGTGATAACTGCAAACGGTGTTACTTCTGATCCTGTACCAGATGTGGTTGGGATACAGATAAAGGTTGTTTTTTCTGCGTAAGGAATCTTGTAAGTACGTTTACGGATATCAAGGAATTTTTGTTTGGCGCCAAAGAAGCTAACATCTGGATTTTCAAAGAACATCCACATGGCTTTAGCAGCATCCATAGATGAACCACCACCGAGAGCAATAATTGTGTCTGGTTGGAAGTTGTTGAACAATTCAAGACCTTTGTAAACAGTGTTTGTTGATGGGTTTGGCTCAACGTCTGAGAAGACTTCTACTCTTGGATTATTAGGGTTAAGTGCCAATTGTTTACGAACAAGATCGGCGTAACCGAATTGAACCATACCAGGGTCACAAACCAATATCACTTTTTCAGCTTTGATTTGGCGAAGGTAAGTGATTGAGTTTTTTTCGAAGTAAACTTTTGGTGGCAATTTGAACCATTGCATGTTATTGCGACGCTTTGCCAATGTCTTAACGTTAATCAAGTCGAATGCCCCCACGTTGTGTGAAATTGAGTTGTGACCATATGAACCACAGCCTAGTGTCAATGATGGAATCATTTCATTGTAGATGTTACCGATACCACCTTCAGCTGATGGTGAGTTAACAAGTACACGACAAGCTTTCATGCGAATACCATATTGGATTTGAAGATCTTCGTCTTCGGTATGGATAACAGCTGTGTGACCAAGTCCACCAAGATCAAGCATAGCGGCTGCTTTATCAAAACCGTCTTTGACACCTTTTGATTTGATAAGAGCAAGAACTGGTGATAATTTTTCACGTGAAAGTGGGTAGTCTGGTCCCGCATCTTTGATTTCAGCAAGGATAATTTTTGTTCCTTTAGGAACTTTCAAGCCTGCCAATTTAGCAATTTCTTCTGCGGACTTACCAACAATTTTAGCATTGACTGCTGTTTTAGCTTCGTTAAGAACAGCTGCTTCAAGCTTTTCAAGGTCTGATTTTTTAGAAATGATGACACATTGATGTGCTTCAAATTCCGCTTTGACATCATCGTAAACTTCTTCATCAACGATAGCTGCTTGTTCTGAAGCACAAATCATTCCATTATCAAATGATTTTGAAACGATAATATCGTTAACAGCACGTTTAATTTTAGCATCTGCTGCGATGTAAGACGGCACATTACCAGCACCAACCCCAAGGGCAGGTTTACCAGTTGAGTAAGCTGCTTTAACCATGCCAGGTCCACCAGTCGCAAGAACTGTTGCTACTTTAGGGTGATTCATCAAGAGTCCTGTTGCTTCAATTGATGGTTCTTCAACCCATTGGATACAGTTTTCAGGAGCACCTGCTTCGATAGCTGCATCACGAACGATACGGGCTGCTTCAGCAGATGATTGTTGAGCTGATGGATGGAAGGCAAACACGATTGGGTTACGTGTTTTCAAAGCGATGAGAGCTTTAAAGATTGTTGTTGATGTAGGGTTAGTTGTTGGTGTTACTCCACAGATAACGCCGACTGGCTCTGCGATAGAAACAAGCCCTGCTTCTTTATCTTCTGAAATGACACCTACTGTTTTGTTATCTTTGATAGCATTCCAGATATATTCTGAAGCGTACATGTTTTTAATAGCTTTATCTTCATAAACACCACGACCAGTTTCATCAACAGCCATCTTAGCCAAAAGCATGTGTTTGTCAAGCGCAGCAATCGCAGCTTGGTGAACAATGTGATCCACTTGTTCTTGTGTGAAATCTGCCATTGCATCCAAAGCGACAACCGCTTGTTCAGCCAAGCGATCAATAACTTCTTGTGTGTTTGATTTTTGAACTGTCTCTGTTACTTCAACTGTTTTAGTCGCCATAATAAACTCCTTTAAAATATAACATTTTATTTTGTTAAAGGTTTCACAATTTGTTTATATGTTAATTATATCACAATAAATTTCCTTGTAAAGTGTTTTTGTGAACTTTTTTTCAAACTTTTTGTTTTTTTCTCTTCTTTGCCTAAAAAGTTTTAGGAGATTTGCATTTTTCTAAAAGTAAAACCCCTCCCAAATGATTAGGAGGAGTTATCCACATCAGAAATAGCACTAGCTTATCGACTATAACATTTAAGTTTCTTGACTTGGACTCACAAAATAGTGAAGTCTACAAGCTAGATGGCTTCAAGTTTTTGCAACAACTATCATTATAAGGCTCATTTGTTACTAGCGTTTCTGTTTCAACTGTCTTGCCTTATCCGCTCTTTCATAAATCATGGCTAAGGAAATAATCCCAACAAGAGGCATTAAGATATCTCTAACTGAGAAAGTTAAATTCCCTCTTAAAAACAGATAAAGGACGATTACGATAAACAAGATAGGTAGAATAAATCCCAAGTACTTGTTGCCAAAATAGCCAGCAATAGTTTGTAGACCAATAACACCCGCAATTATTAATATCACTACTATGTTAGTCATTAAACTGCTCCTTATTTTCAATGATGCCTTTGTCCTAACTTAAGCTTAAGAGCCTTGTTCATCAATAACATGACTCGTCTGTTTCAAAAGGTTTTTCTAAACTCTAAAAATCTTATGACAACACCAACACTATGCTGGTATCATGAAGCCTAGATTAAGTTATTACTTCACTTCGACTTTAGCAATAATCCAATAATAGACTGAGATAAGCGCTAATAAGATCAAAACTCCAATACCCTTGTAAGCATAATCTGGTAACTGTGACAAGGTTTCAAGAATGACTGGTAAACTGTCGTGTAATTGCAAACTAAACATGGCTACTGCTATTCCACCCAAGAAATTGATAGCAAGAAGGATGAAGATAAGTTTCCACCCCCATTTGTAAATAGCAAAGCCAAAGATAGCAATAACAAAACAACCAGCAAAACTAGTCCCGAATCCTGACAAGAAATCCTGCCAAGAGGGGAAACGATTGTTATCAACAAAAAAAGTGAAGAAGTTCGACACTGCGGTTATAATAGCGTAAATGAAGAAATTAGCAATGAAGTAGTTCTTGCGTTTATTACCAAATCGCAAAGCTGAGTCAAAGTCTGACATCCCATCTGTAAAAAAGACAATGATTGTCCAAATAGAGAAGATACTGGATATAAACTGTAAGGTGCCATTAATCCATGAATAGGTTTGGATATCAAAGGTGCTATTATCACCAAAAAGGAGGGCTAGCACTGTAAATGAAGCAGCAATAAGTGCAAAGACAAGTATAATCAGTGCCGCTATTTTTAAATGATCTAAAAGTTGCATGCCTCGTAGTTTTAACGTTCGTTTCATGATTAGTCCTCCACTAGATAATTAAAGAGTGTCTGTAGGTCATAATAACCAACTTGTCCACCTTGTCCAGTCACTTCTCGGATATCTTCCTCAGTGATCGTATCAAAGAGATAAGTTTCTGTCGTGCTTCCCAGTTGACGTTGATGAAGAATATATTTGTTAGGAAGGTCAGCATTCTTTAAGCGAACTGCCCTAGCTTGAACATCCTCAATATTAGCATCAACCAATAAAGCAGTCTCTTTAAGCATAATGACATGGGTCAAATAGTTTTCAACTTCTTGAATCAAGTGCGTTGACAAGATAATGAGACGAGGATGTTGCGCATAATCCTCTAACATAGCGTCAAAGAACTTCTGACGATTGACAGAATCAAGACCATTCGTAGGTTCGTCTAAGACGGTAACCGTTTCTCGAGTTGCTAATCCCAAAATATTGTAAACCAATGTTTTATTACCTGTTGATAGTTTCTTGATTTTAAGCTTTGGATCAAGATTAAAGCGAGCTAGAAGTTCTTCAGCATAATGAGCATCAAACTTTGGATACATGTTTTCATAATAGCGGATTAGTTTTGTGATTTTACCTTGAAAAATACTATTATAATCAGACACATCACTTGTTACAAAGACGATGTGGGCTAGGTCAAAACTAGTGCTAACACGCCCATCATACGAAGCAATCATGTCATTTATCAGTTTCATCATGGTTGTTTTCCCAACACCATTGCGTCCTAAGAGACCGTAGACGCCTACCTGATCTTTAAATTCTAAATTAATCTGTTGCAAAACAACTTTTCGACCATACTTTTTAGTAATCTCTTCTAACTTAAGCATTCTTCTCCTCCTTAATCATCTCAATCAAGTGATCCAGTGAAATATCTAATCGTTTGGCTTCTTGTAAAAAAGCTGGAAGCATGTGCTGACTAAAAGCTTGTTGCCTTTTTGCAATAATCAAATCTCTAGCTTCTGCTGTTACATACATGCCCATTCCTCTTTTTTTATATAGAATATCTTGATCAACTAGATCGTTAAGCCCCTTACCTGCCGTTGCAGGATTGACTTGCATCATCTTGGCAAATTCATTGGTAGATGGTACTTTATCATCAACCTTGAAATGCCCGCTTAAAATGTCATCTTCAATCATCTGTGAGATTTGCATGTAAATGGGTATTGCTTCGTTCACATAGTCACCTTCTTTTTTTCTCTTAAACATCAATCTGGTTTTATGGTTGGTTGGTCAACTAATCAACCTATGAACTTAGTATAAACTCAAATACAAAATATTGCAAGTATTTTCTTAACTTTTTTGAAAAAATATCTGTTACTCATACTCATTGAAAATCAAACTAGTTATCGTATTGAGATAATGAATTTTCCAAATAAAAAACAATGCCAAACAAGGTATTTCGCCTGCTTGACATTGTTGTGTGCTTTATTTTTTAGCGGGCTGCTTAGCCACTTGTTCAACTGCTTTTTGAACAGTATTAACATAAAGGTCAGCACCTTCTGTGCTGGCATCCGAATAATGAACACCATCAGTGCCTTCCCATATCTCAGGATGATCAACAGCCGCCGTATACCAATCCGCAACAGTAACGTATTGGTATTTTTTAGCCAACTTCAATTCGTAGTCTCTGATAGCTTTGACATCTCCCATTGCTTTTGCATTATATGGGGTCACAAAAACTAGTCGGTGACCTTTTGGTAGGACTTTAATATATTTCTGAGTTTCTTCCTCATAGCCACTTGTTGAATTTACCCCAACAGCGACAACGACAGTGCTTGACATGGTACCTGTTTGCGCTTGATTCTTGAAAATTGTGAATGCATCTTCAAAATTTCGACTGACAGCTGCATCTAATTGCACTTTAGGCATGATTTTCTTAAAAGCGGTCTGTGAGCGGAGAGCTACAGAGTCACCAATAACAGTAACGTCACTGAGGGCATCTACATCTCCGGCAGTGACCATATACGATCTTGTCAAACTATTCTGTGATTGTTTAAGAGAATTAACCAAAAGCTCCGATTCAAACTTCCCAACTTTTGGTGCCATCGCACTAACGATGACCAGTAGAAGAGATAGGGCTGTACCTATGCCTACCATAGCTTTCCAGTAGGGTTTCAAATCTATCTCTATGCCAAGGATACTAGGGATTTTCCCAGCAATGAAAGGCTCCAAAACATAAAAAGAAAACGTTGAAAAAAGAATAGAGAAAAACATGGTGAGAACCACTGCCAACCAGTTAGCAACGAGCTGACTGAAGATCACGTAGAAGGGCCAGTGGAATAGATAGAGACCATAACTGATGTCTGCAAAAAAGGTGATAAAAGCAGGTTCTTTAGCATTTGGTGTTTTCTCATGTAAGACACGCGCTGAATAAATCATGGTTGAGGCAAACAGAGTTGCCAAAATGAAACCAAAGAGAAAAGTCAGAATGTTATTAAAGTCTAGTGCGAATGTCAGTAACAATAAAAGGAAGAAACTGCCTGCCATATAAGCAATCGCTCGATTGAGAGACCAAAGTTGAGCATTTCTCTTAAATCGATGAGTCACCTCAGATACACCTGAATTCGTCGCAAAAATAGCTCCTAGGAAAAATCCAAAACTATGACTCAAACTAGAGTAGTAAATCAATGAAAGATTGTCCGTAAAGAAAGCTCTGATAAACATACTCACAAAACCCAGTCCAAACAGGGCAGATGAGACCATGAAGATCATCCCTCTAAATTTGAGAGGTGTTAAATGACGTTTTGAAAGCAACCAGATCACCAAAGCCCAGAGAAGATAAAAATGCACTTCAATAGCTAGACTCCATGTGTGCACAAAGAGATGAGGGATAAACTGGCTTTCGTAACTACTACCTGTAAAAATCTCGTAGAAATTTGTCGTAAACCCAAGCACTGCTGCTGCTTGCTTACCGATATCAGCAACAAAGTCCGACTTGACTAAAAAGGTAAAGGGGATGGTCACCAAAACCATCAAAACTAAAGGAGGGACAATCCGGTAAAAACGTCGCTTTAAAAAGCCAATGATATCAAATGCATCTGACCGACTGTACTCGTCAATCATTAGAGCTGTGATCAAGAAACCAGAAAAGGTGAAGAAGATATCAACACCGATAAAGCCACCTGGAAATTGATTTTTAAAAAAGTGATAGAGAAGGACTAAAAGCAGCCCGGTTACCCTAACTAGTGAAAACCATTTTATTCTCATTTTTTATAAATTCCTTGTTTAAACTCACCTTTGTAGGTCTTGTTGTCCTTTGTTTTCAAAACTCCTTGACCATCAGCCTGTCCTTTTTTAAACTCACCAGAATAGGACCAACCTTTGGCAGCCGTATAGGTCCCCTGACCGTCAAAAACACCATTTTTAAATTGCCCTTGATAAGTATCCCCATTTTCATAAGTTAACTTACCTTGACCGTTCATTCGGTTATTGGCCACTTCTCCGTTATAAGTGATTTTATGATGATCATACGTCAAAGTTCCCTTCTGTTTAAGAGGGATTAAAAAGACACTTAAACCTAGGATAATAATAAAGGCAACGGTTAGGAGTTCAATCGTCGCTCTTGTCAATTTTATTTTTTTGATATCTTCGATCAGCTGTTTCATAATGTTCTTTCTTCGTGTTTAAGATAATTCTTCCAACCAAGTGTGGCAACCTTTACGGACGAGGTTATGGGTCTCTTCAAAATCACCAGTGTACCAAGGATCGGGCACACCACCGTCACAAAAGAGATGAATTTTATTGTCAAAGTGTCCCGCAGAGAGCTGCTTTAAATCCGCAACATTCTGCTCATCCATGCCAATAATGGCATCAAAATAAGCTAAATCGTCTAACGTTACTTGCTGAGAGGTCTTTGATTGGTCATAAGCGTAGCCTTTTTCTTTAAGAATAGCTTGTGTTCTTCGATGGATAGGATTGCCATGCTCCCAAGAAGACGTCGCACGACTCTCAATCTGCCAATCCGCACCAGCAAAATCCTTCATCACAAACTCAGCCATCGGACTGCGACAAATATTACCAAGACAAACAAAACATACTTTTTTCATGAGCAACTCCTTGATAACATTATAACAGAAAAGTAATCAGGAAAATACATAAAAGTAACATACCACACTTATGAAAACTAACTCGCATCATTTCGATATCTGAAAACCGCTTTAAACTAGCCAAAAACTAACTAAATGAGATAATTAGTATGTGGGGTCAGAAATAGAGTCCGACAACTAACATCATATACTAGCAAAGTCGTTAAAAAATTAAAAATGGACAATTATCCAAGCCACCAACCAGTTGCAGTACCTAAACATGAGATAAGTGAAGTAATAATTGCAAACATTTTTGTTCTCCTTTATAGTTTATGAATTTAGTTTATCCAAATACAAAACAAAAGAACATGACAAAAAAGTCACGTCAGAGTGAGTGAAACTTTTTCATCCTAAATAACATTATGGAAACATTTTAAATAATCGGATTAGAAAAGTTTTTAGTATGTTTCAAAGCACATACAACAAAAGGCTCTTAAGTAAGACAAAACTTAAGAACCTTTCGTTATATAATCCATTATTAACCGTTTACAGTGAATCTTTTTCCCATTCAATAATTAGTTGCTCTTCTAAATATTGATTACCAACTATACGTGAAAATAAAAGCGCCTCATTATATTTCGCTTCAGCTGCTCCTCTATTGTTATGTTGAGCTAAAATCAATTTCCATTCCATCATATCTAAGATAGGCTGTTTTTGGTAATCTTGGGTTGTCGATATTATATCTCTAATTTGTTCAATTAAATCACTCGCATCTTGGAACTCTTCCAGTTTAATCAGTATGGTAATGGCTTGTAAAAGAATATCTCTTAGTAGAAATAAATCGCTTGGATGTGTAAATTGGGCTTGTTTTTTTAAATACCCACATAATTTTTTGACGATTGATAAATCAAATAATGTATCTTGAAAATTAGCAAAGTAAATATAGAAAAAATAAAGACGAATTATTAATAAATCATTTAATCCATATCGTTTTTTCAATTGAATCTGTTGAAAGGATTCTCTAACTAAGTCGCCACCAAAATTAACATCTTCATCTAAGTGGATATCCATTGAAGTTTGCAAAACTTCGATAGCAATTTTCTCATCTTCAGGTAACTTCTCAAAAAAATCTAAATAAATTTCATCAAAATATTGTGTTATTTGCTTTATCTGCTGTTCTTGTCGATAAGTTGGCGTTCTCATTATAAGATACTTCAGCTCTTTATAGCGAAATGGTAGCTCAAATTCTTCACTATCAACCAAGCTTGGTAGGGGAATATTTAATCTTTTGGCTATAAATAACATTTTCGAAAGAGAGGGAGCAACCTGTCCCCCCTCTATTCTAATTAGCTGCCTAACCGATAATTCCGATTGATCCTCGCACAATTCTTCCTGCGACATTCCTTTTTCTTTTCGTAGAATTTTGACTTTTAGACCAAAAGTTTCCACAACTCAAGTTATCTCCTCTCTCATTTGTATTTATATTATACCATTTTTTTATCCTTTTAGTAATATTTTTTAAATTTTTAGAAGCATAAAAAAAGAAACGTTCACCGTTTCTTTTGTCCATTATAACCCCAATCGTTCGAAGACTTCATCTACGCGTTTTGTATAGTATACAGGATTGAAGAGTTCGTCGATTTCCTCTTGTGTGAGGCGAGAAGTTACTTTCTCATCAGATTCTAATAATGGTTTAAAGTCGACTTGATTGTCCCATGAATGAGCTGTTTTTGGTTGTACCAAATCGTAAGCTTCTTCACGAGTCATTCCTTTTTCAATCAACTTGAGCATGACGCGTTGGCTGTAAATCAAGCCAAAGGTTGAGTTCATGTTGCGAAGCATATTATCTGGGAAGACGGTCAAGTTTTTGACGATATTGCCAAAACGATTAAGCATGTAGTTGATGAGAATGGTTGTATCTGGTGTGATGATACGCTCTGCAGAAGAATGAGAGATATCACGTTCGTGCCAGAGGGCAACATTCTCATAAGCTGTGACCATGTGTCCGCGGACAACACGGGCCAAACCAGTCATGTTTTCAGAACCGATTGGATTGCGTTTGTGGGGCATTGCTGAGCTACCCTTTTGGCCTTTAGCGAAGAATTCCTCCACCTCACGCTGCTCAGATTTTTGAAGCCCACGAATCTCAGTCGCCATACGCTCGATTGATGTCGCAATGCTTGCTAGCACGGCAAAATACTCTGCGTGGAGGTCACGAGGCAAGACTTGAGTTGAAATCTCTTGAGGACGGATGCCGAGTTTACCACAGACATACTCCTCAACGAATGGTGGGATGTTGGCAAAGTTACCGACCGCACCTGAAATTTTACCAGCTTCAACGCCAGCTGCTGCTCGCTCGAAACGCTCTTGGTTACGTTTCATTTCGCTGTACCAAGTAGCCAACTTAAGACCAAAGGTTGTTGGCTCCGCATGAACCCCGTGCGTACGACCCATCATGATGGTCATCTTGTGCTCACGCGCCTTGTCAGCCACGATATTAGTAAAGTTTTCAAGATCTTTACGGATAATGTCATTGGCTTGTTTGTAAAGGTAACCGTAGGCTGTGTCCACCACATCAGTTGAGGTCAAACCATAGTGAACCCACTTACGCTCTTCGCCAAGTGTTTCAGACACGGCACGCGTGAAAGCCACCACGTCATGGCGTGTTTCTTGCTCGATTTCCAAAATACGGTCTATATCAAAATCCGCATTTTCACGAATTTTCGCCACATCTTCCTTAGGGATTTCTCCCAACTCAGCCCATGCCTCATCAGCGAGGATTTCTACCTCAAGCCAAGCACGGTATTTGTTTTCTTCACTCCAAATATTTGCCATCTCAGGACGAGAGTAACGTTCGATCATTTTATTTTCTCCTTTACTTGCTTATTAAATAATCACAGATATGGTTAGTAATCTTTTCTTTAGGATAAGGTATCCCAAAATATTTACGACTAATAGTACAGTATCCTTTGTCATCTAGCTGATAAATATATCAACAAACTTCTCCAGATAAAGTTGTAAAATAAAGCGAAACCGCCTCTGGAACATGTTGAAATTTTGCCGAATTAGATGAAACATAATTGTAAATTTCATTTTGATGTTTTTTTGAAACTACATAAACTCTTTCATCCGTACTGATTCTAGGAATAAGTTCACTGCTTAACTCTTCACCAAAGAAAATATACACATTAAACATTGGCTGGTTGTTCACCATTTCCAGAGATAAAATTTTATCTCGCTTATTCTCTTCAGAATATGATTTTTCAAAACTATTAGAATCTACAATCTTATTCTTCCCAAGTTTCATGATTTTATACCATTCTTTATCATCAAAATATATTCTGCAATTAGGTTTAATAAGTTGGAAATCATAATTCAACACTATTTCTGGACGTAAATTACGTAACTCTTTTTCACTTTCTGGTGATAATTGAAAATGAATCACAATTAGTGATATTACAATACCTGTAACGCTTCCATAAAAACTTAGCCAATCTCCCAAATCAGTATTTAATACTCAATGAAAATCTAAATCTAAACCCATTTAAGTACAAGGTGTAAATCTGGACAATTTACTAGGATAAGGAGACTCGAACCATAGTTCTATATTCAGATTTTGAATTAAAATCAGTATAAATACACAGAAAAAATATACTAATTAGCAATGAAAACATTGGACCAGAAAATAACACTAAAATCAATAAAAACAGTAATGTCCTTATGTTATCTCTTGGATATTTTCTCATAATTCTACCAATCAATCCCTTCCCCAAACTCCTCTTTACCAATAGCAACCGACGGATAGTGGTCTAGTTTGTTTAGATCTGTATTGAGTGGCAAATCATAGACAGCTAAATAATCATTTGGAAACTGCTTTTCTAACTCTGCCATTTTATTAGAAATAGAATTCTCGTCAGTCGAAGCATAGAGTGCTTCAACCACACCAAGTTGACCATTTTCTATAAAGGCGTGAATAATGATTTTAATCATAAGAAACCTCCCTAAAATTCCTCCACACTATCCGCTTCATCACTAAACACGGTCACATGTCCCATCTTCCGATTGTGTTTCGCTTCTAGTTTACCATAAAGGTGGAGGTGAGCGCTAGGGTTGTTCTGAACATAGGTTTGGGCGGCTTCCACATGTTGGCCGAGAACGTTGAGCATAACGGCTGGCGCATATTGGTGGATTTGAGGGAGCGGTTGTCCCAAAATGCCCAAGATATGGGTGTCAAACTGCGAGAAGTCGCAAGCTTCGATGGAGTAATGTCCTGAATTGTGGGGGCGTGGTGCGATTTCGTTGACGATGATGTCGTCTGCTGTAGCAAACATTTCCACACAGAGGGTTCCTGATAAATCCAACTGCTTGGCGATTTGTAAAGCCATTGATTTGGCCTTTTCCGCTAGTTGATCAGAGATGCGAGCAGGTGCAATGGTTTTGGAGAGGATGTTGTTGCGGTGGATATTTTCTTGAACTGGAAAGACAGTAAAATCAGCTCCATTGCCGGACACAATCACTGAAATTTCCAAATCAAATGTGACGAATTCCTCCAAAACACAAGCCGTTGAGTCAGCCAAGTCACGGGCTTTAGCCAAATCTTCTTGAGACGAAATAACCACTTGCCCGTGTCCGTCGTAGCCTCCTGTCGCTGTCTTGAGGACCTGCTTTTTGGTCAAGTCGATGTCGTCCAAATCAGCGCTTGAGGTCATGACCTTGTAAGGGGCCACGACTACGCCAGCTTTTTGCGAGAGGAAATCTTTCTCCGTGATACGATTCTGAGAAATACGCAGGAGGTCTGTCCCTTGAGGAAGTTGGTTGCCTGTCACGACAGCATCCAGGCCGTCCGCATCCACGTTTTCAAACTCGTAAGTGAGGACATCACAACGTTCTGCCAACTCACGCAAGGCATCAACGTCGTCATAGGCTGCCACGATGACTTCAGACACCCGTGAAGCTGGACAATCTGCGGCTGGATCCAGTGTAATAACCTTGTGGCCCATGTAGATGGCAGAAATGGCCATCATCTGCCCAAGCTGACCGCCTCCGATAATCCCGATTGTCTTAGTTGAGGTCATCTGTCATAGCCTCCGCGATTTTTCCTTGTTCCTCTTGGAAATGGCTGAGCTGTTCAGCGATTGTAGTATCTTCGATAGACAAGATCCGTAGCGCTGTTAAAGCGGCATTGGTCGCACCTGCTTCGCCGATTGCCATAGTTGCGACTGGTACACCACTCGGCATTTGAACAATAGAATAGAGAGTCCAGTCCTGAAAGGGCACGAGATTTAACAGGTACACCGATAACAGGAAGAGTTGTTTTGGCAGCTACCGTACCTGGCAAATGGGCTGCACCACCAGCTCCCGCGATGATTCCAAGAGTTTCTTAGCAATCGCATGCCCACGACCACCAGAACCAACAACTAAGAGTTTCATAATATAAGATACCTCACATCTTAATACCAACGAAACAACGTTCGTTTCGTTTGTTTGCACAATGATATTATAACATATTTTTTGTCTATTTAGAGTGATAAACAGAACAATATGACATAAAACAAGAAAAAAGTTTGTATAAAAAACGTGACACGAACTTTTAAAGGCTATTAAGGAAATGTTATTCCTATATATTGAAAAACCGTTACAAGAGCTGCAAGAAATTCAATAAGGTATATAAGTGCTTGTTGTATTGCAACTAGCTTGATTGGCGACTTCTTCTTAATTTATAGTTGCTTCAGATACATTTTTTAAGTTATAGATATCTAATATTTTTTCTGTAACAGCTCGAAGTACGCCGTAAATGCCAAATGTTCCAAAAAATAAGAAAAATGGTAATCGAACAATTGGTTTGTAAGGATGTACTCCATAAACGCTATCCAAATGATAATAAAACCTAAACCAACTCCGAAGTCACCATATAATTGCTT
>NZ_JBLOJT010000043.1:0-13951 GCF_047785745.1 Streptococcus pluranimalium
CCGGAACGATTCTCTCTAGATGTTAATTATAAGTCACCCACTACAGTTGACGAAGAGCCACTATTAAAAGAACTTGATATAGTGCGTTTTTTTGATAAAGAGATTTGCTGAAGTTCTTCTGCAAATGGAGATATTTAGCACTTTTGTGTCTCTATTACCCAGTAATTGCAGCATGAGCCATAAATGCTTTAACTACATGATTTTTATTTTTACAATTGTTCTTTATAAAGCTGCGCTTCTTCTTCTGTTGCTAGAACAAAATGACCTGGTGTGATTTCATGCATGGTACGCTCTTGTCCATCTAATTCCGCTGTTGGGTCATAGACTTGGTGGATACGTGCACGCTCTTTTTCAGGATCCGGCTCCGGAATAGCTGACAACAGACTTTTTGTATAAGGATGGATTGGATTATTATAGACATCATCAGATGTTCCGATTTCCAACATTTTACCCCAATGCATAACTCCGATACGATCTGAAATGTATTTAACCATTGATAAATCGTGTGCGATAAATAGGTATGTTAATCCTTGCTCATGTTGTAATTTTTGCATCAAATTAACAACTTGGGCTTGAATAGAAACATCTAACGCTGAGATGGGCTCATCGGCAATGATAAATTTCGGTTCAACAGCAAGAGCACGGGCAATACCGATACGCTGACGTTGTCCACCAGAAAACTCATGAGGATAACGTGTTAAGTGATCGTTATTTAAACCAACTAAATCAAGCAGGTGTTGAACTTTTTCATCACGCTCTTCCTTGGATGAAACCAACTTATGGATGTCCAATCCTTCAGCAACAATATCACGGATTTTCATTCGCCCGTTAAGACTTGCTTGTGGATCTTGGAAAATCATTTGAGCTTGCTTACGGAAATTGTGTTGTGCTTTGCCTTTGAGATGTGAAACTGTTTCACCGTTAAAAATGATTTCACCTTCGTTAATATCGTACAGTTTCAAAATGGCACGACCAACAGTTGTTTTACCTGAACCAGACTCACCAACTAAACCGAAAACTTCACCTTCATAGATGTCAAAACTAACATTATTGATGGCTTTAACTTCATTAGATTTCCCTTTATTAAACGTAAGAGAAACGTTTTTTAGTTCAACTAATTTTTTTCTATTATTTTCCATTAGTTAATCCCTCCATGTTTTTCTTGCCATTTGGCCCATCGTTTTAGGATTTGTGGTGGAGGGGTCACCTCTGGTGCTCTTTTATCTAAGAGCCATGTTGCGGCGTAATGACTATCTGATACTTTAAACATCGGCGGTTCTTCTTCGTGATCAACGTCCAATGCAAACTCATTACGAGCTGCAAAGGCATCACCTTTTGGAGGATTCAACAAATCCGGTGGTGTTCCAGGGATAGACTGGAGGGCACCTGCTGCTGTATCTGTTGTAGGCATTGAATTTAAAAGCCCCCAAGTATATGGATGTTGTGGGTTATAGAAAACTTCATCAACCGTTCCATACTCGACAATTTTACCAGCATACATAACCGCAACACGGTCTGCCATGCCGGCAACAACGCCCAAGTCATGGGTAATAAAGATAATAGAACTTGATGTTTTTTGCTGAATATCTTTCATCAAATTCAAAATTTGAGCTTGAATCGTTACATCTAGCGCTGTTGTCGGTTCATCAGCAATCAATATTTCAGGTTTTCCAGCTAGTGCAACAGCAATGACGGCACGTTGGCGCATTCCACCCGACCACTGGTGGGGGTAATCATTGATATGATCCTCAGCATTTGGAATACCAACACTCTTCATAAGCTCAAGTGCACGATCAAGGGCTTCTTTTTTCGAAATCTTTTCATGTAGCATAATCGGTTCTGCGATTTGCATTCCTATTTTCATGGTTGGATCAAGGCTAGTCATCGGATCTTGGAAAATCATTGCAATTTCATTTCCACGGATTTTAACCCATTCTTCTTCTTTTAAATCATTGAGATTACGATTTTTAAAAAGAATCTCACCTGAAATATTGGCATTCTTTGCAGACAAGCCCATAAGTGTCTTGGTTGTCACTGATTTACCTGAACCTGACTCACCTACTATTGCAAGTGTTTCTCCTTTTTTCAGTTGAAAATTAACTTCACGAATGGCTTTGACTTCACCAGCATAAGTTTGGAAATCAACATGAAGATTTTTAACTTCTAAAATATTTTCTTGTGTCATATTCATTTCCTCCTTTAGTCATTGCTTGATTTTGGATCAAAAGCATCTCGCAAACCATCACCAAGCAAGATAAATGCTAAGGAAATGATAACAAGCGCCAATGCAGGAAGCAATACTTGGTATGGATAATACTGTAAGTTTTCCTGTGCATCTGAAATCAATGACCCCAGAGATGCTGTCGGTGGCTTTACACCAAGATTGATGGCTGAAAGAACTGCCTCGTACATAATAGCACTTGGAACGGTCATCATAATCTGAACAATAATAATTCCTGAAATATTAGGAAAAATATGTTTGAAGGCAATTTTGCCACCACTTTCACCTAGAGAACGAGCTGCCAGAACAAACTCACGTTCGCGATAAGATAAAGTTAAGTTACGTACTTGACGCGCCATAGATGTCCAGCCTACAAGCCCGATGGAAATAATAATTGCAAGAATACCATTACCTAACAAGAGACCAAGCATCGTTACGATAACCAAGTTTGGAATTGATGAAACAACTTCGATAATACGTTGCATCACCGTATCAACCTTACCTCCTACGTAACCAGAGATTAAACCATAGGTTACACCGATAATCAAGTCAATAGCGGTTGCAGCTAAGGCTACCAAGAGTGAAATACGAACACCAACGATGATACGTTTTCCTAAGCTACGCCCAAGAGTATCCGTTCCTAAAGCAAATTTTTTATTTTCTGGTACACCTTGATCTGCATAGGCATCATTGGCTTCAGTATTTCCTGAATAAACAATTTCTCCGTTCCAAAACGGAAGGCTGCTGCTAATTTTCGGCGGTAGATTTCGATAGATTGTAACTTCTTTTGAATTAAAAGAATTAGCATCTTTTTGTTTAACAAATAATGTTGAAGCTAATGAAAAGATCATTAAAACAATCAAAAACCACATTGATATAACAGCTAGTTTATTTTGTTTAAGTCGGCGCCAAGCATCCTGGAAAAAGGACAGTGCTGGCTTTTCAATTTTTTCTTGTATGCTAGATGATCCAGCTCCAACAAGTTTAAAAGTTTGATTTTTATCTGCCATTTTACTCTCCTTATTGCAAGCGAACACGTGGGTCAACAGTACTAATGATGATATCTGTCGCCAAGATAGCTACCATTAACATTACAGAATACACAATTGTTGTTCCCATAATGACTGGGTAGTCTTTAGTTGGAATCGCTGTAACAAACAATTGACCAATACCAGGAATCGAAAAAATACGTTCCATCAGCGCTGACCCTGTCAAGACACCCGCCGACAATGGCCCAACCAATGTCAATACAGGAATCATTGAGTTACGATAGGCATGTCTATTGGTAACTTGGCGCATCGTCAATCCTTTAGCGCGAGCCAGTTGAATATAATCAGAATTCAGCGTTTCAATCATTTCACTACGGAAGAAACGAGTTACCTGAGCAAAAATTGGGATAGCTAGACCAAGTGTTGGTAGGATAGATTGAGCAAAAGTTCCCCAGCCTGAAAGTGGTAATAATTGCCATTTGAATCCGAGATAATCAAGGAGCAAAAGACCAACTATGAAAGACGGCACAGAAATTCCTAAGGTTGAAACAACACTAAGAAAACCATCAATCTTATTATTTTTGTTTCGAGCCGAAATAGCACCAACAATTAGCCCACTACAGATACCAATCACCAAGGCTTGCAAACCAAGTTGGATTGATACGCCAAGGCGCTGACTAAGCATCCGTGAAACTGGTTGGTTAATCGATTGGTAACTTGTTCCAAAATCACCATGTAAAATATCAAAAAGATATTTCAAATACTGTTGCCACACTGGTTTATCAAGTCCATATTGCTTATTCATCAAAGCAATCATCTCATCAGTCAAACGGGGATTATTATACGGTGTCCCTGGCATAATCTGCATAAGAAAGAATGAAAGCGTGATGACCACCCATAAGGTGATCAAAAGGATAACAAGACGTTTTAGAATATATTTAATCATATCAATTCCTTTTCTTATTGCTTTTATTGCAGGAAAAAATTTTCCCTGCAATAAAAGCAAGAATTGGAGGCACCCAATTCTTGCTGTTATTTAGTCATTTTTATCATTAAAAAATGAATTATTTTTTGTAAGCATGCGTAAAATCTGTACTCAACCCAGTTGAATTACGAATAACTCCTGTAAGATCTGGATTTTGCAAAGATTGAGTGCTACGGAAGTAGATAGGGTTATAATATGCATTGTCATAAAGAACTTTTTCAGCTTCTTTGTAGTTATCTGCTGCCGCTGCTTTGTCTAAAGCATTTTTACCAATCGCACTGTCATATGCTGCATCGTATTCAGGGCTTGAGAATTTACCATAGTTATATGCTGCATCCGAAGTGAACAATCCATAGAATGTTGACCCATCTGGATAATCACCACCCCAAAGGGCAATCGATACTTCAAAGTTTTGATTCTTAGTATCTTCCAAACGTTGTTTGAACGGTACAAATTTTTGCTCAACTGTCAATCCTGGAAGGGCTTCTTCCCAAGTAGATTTGATGTAATCAAGTGTGCTTTTCGCTACAGGTGAATCTGCGTCTGAAGTGATTGTAATTGTCAAGCTGTCTTGACCGAGCTCTGCTAATCCTGCTTCAAATAGTTTTTTCGCTTGTTTTACATCATATGAGTAACCTGGCGCAACATGCTCAGTTAAATCGGTTCCATCAGGAAGAGTTGCTAAACCTGTTGGCGCAAGAGCTGTTGCTGGTGTAGAGCCAGTATCAACCGCTGCTTTAACAACGCCTTCGCGGTCAGTCGCTAGATTAAGTGCTTTACGAATATTATCATTAGCCAGTGCTGCTACTTCACCGGTTTGATTGTAAACCATGTAAGCTGTTGTCGCTTCTGGGACGGTAACTAATTCATCGCTATTTCTATTGGCATTATAGATTGCAGAAGTACTTGAAATATTAGCTGCATCTAGATCGCCCTGTTTGTACATTTGTACGGCAGTGTCAGGTTTTTTTATAACTTGGATGTTAACAGTCTCTGTTTTTACGTTATCTGCATCCCAGTACTCTTCATTTTTAACCAATTTGAATTTGTTGTTAGAACCATTCCAACCTTCAACTTTGTATGGACCAGAATATACTTGAGATTCTGAATTAGTACCATAATCATCTCCAACTTCTTCCACAAATTCTTTTTTCTGTGGCATAAAGTTAGTAAAGGCTAGATATTCCATAAATTGTGGCGTTGGGCTTGTTAAAGTAAAAATAACTTTGTTGCCATCTGCTTTGACACCTAATTTACTCAAATCTTTTTCTTCACCTGAGTTAATCTTATCTGCATTTTCAAGATGAGATTCTACAGCAAGGTAAGCGTATTCAGCTGCTGTAGCAGGATCAACAATACGCTGCCAAGAATAAACAAAGTCTTCAGCTGTCAATTCACTACCATCTGACCACTTGAGACCTTCGCGAAGAGTTGCTGTATAAGTCAATCCATCTTCAGATACTTCTACTTTTTCAGCAAGATCCGGCTCTGTTCCACCTTTGCCATCCAAGCGCAATAAGTTACTACCTGAGTTACCGATAGCCATATTTGAATAGCTATCTGTATTTTTAGATTGGTCTAAAGTGTTAATTTCAGTTGGAATAGACCAGTTTATAACTGACTTTTCTGATGCTGACTCTGATGATCCACCACCACTACAAGCTACCAATACTGCTGTTGACGTTAAAGCAAGCGCTCCAAGACCAACACGCTTCAAATTACGTTTTGAAAACATTGACATTTGACGTCCTCCTACGACGAAGAATTTGTATAAGAAGAATTATACCACAAGTTGTCCCAAAATGGAAAGCGCTATTTAAAAAAATTTTCAGAATTTTTTGCTTTTTACTTGTGTTATAATATTTTTAGTCTATATTTGAAATTATATTATTGAATGAGGAGAATCATGGTAAAAGCGATTAAACTTTTTTTATTAGGTTTGACGATTTGTTTATCTTTATTATCTGATAATTCCTTCGCTCAGGAATTCAAAGCCAAAGCTGAACATGCTATCGCTGTCGAAGCCAATACAGGAAAAATTTTATATGAGAAGGATGCGACAACGCCAGATGCTATCGCTTCTATCACAAAGATACTGACTGTTTACATGGTCTATCAAGAAATTGACAAGGGGAATTTGACTTGGGATAGTAAAATTGACATTTCAGACTATCCTTATCATTTAACGGTTAACCCTGAGGCTAGTAATGTGCCAATGGAAGCTAGAAAATACACTGTTAGAGATTTGGTCAATGCTGCCATGGTAGCTAGTGCCAATAGCGCAGCGATTGCTCTTGCTGAACACATCGGTGGTAGTGAACCTAAATTTGTCGATATGATGTCTCAACAATTAAAGGATTGGGGCATCAAAGACACTAAACTCGTTAATGCCTCTGGTCTCAACAACGAGGTGCTGGGTGACAACATCTATCCTGGTTCTAAAAAAACAGACGAAAATATGATGAGCGCCAAAGATGTGGCTATTATTGCGCAGCATATCATTGAAGATTATCCTGACCTTATTAAAGTCAGCCAACAAGGTAGTGCTAATTTCGATGGCAACTTAATGATAACCTACAATTACATGTTAGAAGGAATGCCATACTATAGAGCTAGTGTGGATGGTTTAAAAACTGGAACAACGAAAAAAGCTGGCGCTTCTTTCGTTGCAACGTCAACTGAAAATGGGATGCGTATGATCACGGTTGTTTTAAACGCAGATGATGCCGAGAATGATGAACTGGCTCGTTTTAAAGCAACTAATGAGATTTTAGATTATGTTCTTGCAAATTATGAGAAAAAGACAATTGTGAAAAAAGGGCAAACAGTAGATGCTAGCACGGTTTCTGTCCGTGATGGTAAAAAGAAAACTGTCAAAGCTGTTGCAGCAGACGATCTAACCGTCATCCGTCCCATCAACAAAAAATCCAATCTGGCTTTTAAATCAAGTCGAAAAAGTTTAACTGCACCTGTGAAAAAGAACACTGAGGTTGGTAACTTTACTTTCCAAGATAAAAATCTTGTCGGGAATGGTTATCTAGGTGACCTCCCAAGTGTTAGCGCCAAAACCAAAACAGCTGTTGAAAAGAGTTTCTTCCTAAAAGTTTGGTGGAATCATTTTGTCACCTATGTTAACGAAAAACTCTAAAAAGTGTAAATACTTTTTTACCAGAAAAGTCATCACGGATCAAAAAATCGGCTAAAAACTCAGTTTTGGGTCGCTCCGGTCCTCATTAAACAACTTAAAAAGCTTAGCATCACCTTGTCAAGAAAGTTGATGCTAAGCTTTTTTGATTTTCAATGAGTATAAAACTTTTTATCGAGCTTCTTTTAAGTAACTATAGGTAATTATCCAACAGAGCCTTCCATTTCATATGAAATCAAGCGATTCAACTCAACAGCGTATTCCATCGGAAGTTCTTTAGTGAAGGGCTCGACAAATCCCATGACAATCATCTCAGTAGCTTCAGACTCTGACAACCCGCGGCTCATGAGATAGTAGAGTTGCTCCTCAGAGATTTTTGAAACTTTGGCTTCATGTTCTAAAGCGACTTGAGAATTATGAATTTCATTGAATGGGATAGTATCTGATTTTGAAATATCGTCCATCAAGATGGTATCACACTCAATGTGACTGACGGATTTTTTAGATTTTTTATTGAAGGTAACCTGTCCACGATAGTTAACAGCTCCCCCGCTTTTGGCAATTGATTTTGACACAATAGAAGATGATGTATGGGGAGCATTGTGAATCATTTTGGCACCTGTATCTTGGTGCTGACCTTTATTGGCAAAGGCTATCGAAAGCATGGTACCACGCGCACCTTCTCCATCCAAATAAACAGATGGGTATTTCATAGTTGTTTTAGCACCTAGGTTACCATCAATCCACTCAACTGTCGCATTTCTAAGAGCCTTGGCACGTTTTGTAACTAAATTATAAACATTGTCTGACCAGTTTTGAATCGTCGTATAGCGTACATAAGCACCTTCAAGTGAGAAAATTTCTACGATAGCAGCATGAAGACTGTTTGATGAATAAGTCGGTGCTGTACAACCTTCTACGTAATGAATACTTGCTCCTTCATCAACAATAATTAAAGTACGTTCAAACTGTCCTGTATTTTCATTATTAATACGGAAGTAAGTTTGAAGCGGAATATCACATTTTACCCCTTTAGGGACATAGATGAATGTTCCACCTGACCACACTGCTGAGTTGAGAGCTGCCAATTTGTTGTCTGTTGGTGGTACTAATTTGGCAAAATATTGCTTGAAAAGGTCTGGATATTCTTTAAGAGCTGAATCCGTATCTGTAAAGATAATCCCCAGTTTTTCAAACTCTTCTTTCATGTTGTGGTAGACCACTTCTGATTCATACTGGGCAGAGGCTCCTGCTAGGTAGGCACGCTCAGCTTCTGGAATTCCAATACGCTCAAAGGTTTCTTTAATTTTCTCAGGGACATCATCCCAAGAACGAGCTGGTTTATCAGAAGGTTTTTGATAATAAATGATTTCCTCAAAATTAATATCTGATAAATCAGGACCCCATTCTTGCATTGGCATTTTATTAAAGGTTTCTAGTGATTTGAGGCGGAAGTCCAACATCCATTCTGGCTCACCTTTAGCGGCCGATAGTTCTCTAACAACTTCTTCACTGAGACCTTTTCCAGTTGATAAAATAGGCTCAACATCATCGTGGAAACCAAACTTATACTCACCTAAATCAATAGGTTTTGGTTCTACTTTTTCAGACATGATTTGTCCTTTCTATTCTTGCTACAAACGATTCTAAGAGTTATCCACTATAAGGCTAGACTCTTTTCGATAATTGACTAATGATTATTAAATCATGGATTTAGTGATACAGCTTTTTCATCCCAACCTTTTACCAGGCTCCACTTTTGCTCTATTCGCTAGACACTTAGAAAATGAAAACTCTGCCGCAAAGGCTATCTAGTAAGAGTGTTGATTATACTAAATTGTCTGTCATCACCTTATGATATTTCGTCGCTTCGCTCTATAGCCTTTCTAAGAGCGTTCCAAGCTAGGGTTGCACATTTTACTCGTTGTGGGAATTTAGAGACTCCAGCCATAAAAGCGGAATCACCAAGTTTGTCTTGGTTAGTATTTTCTTGACCTCGAACCATTTCTGAGAAGAGTTCGGCTAAGGCTAAGGCTTCTGCTGTTGTCTTTCCAATGACTGTATCGGTCATCATACTGGCTGAAGCTGTTGAAATAGCACAGCCATGACCTGAAAAGGCAATATCTTCAATAGTATCATCCTTCACGGCTAGCGTTAAAGAAATAACATCGCCACAAGTTGGGTTGTTGAGTTGAATAGCTTCTTGCCCCTCTAGTTGCCCAAAATGATGTGGACTTTTAGAATGTTCCGTGACTAAAGTCATGTAAAGGTTATTTAAACGTGAGAGTGCCATTGAAAAACTCCTTGGTTTTAGAAATTGCTTCAATCAATCGATCGCAGTCTTCATAGGTATTATAAGCATAAAAACTAGCTCTAAGAGCAGACGAAATACCAAGATAATTAATAAGTGGCTGAGCGCAGTGATGACCTGCTCGAACAGCAACACCTTCATAATCTAAAGCAGTCGCAACATCATGAGGATGAAGACCCTCTATATTGAAGGAAATAAGCCCAATATGATTACTCGCATCTTGTGAGCCATAAACTGCGAGCCCTTCAATAGCTTGAAGTTTGGGGAGGGTATAGGCAGCCAACTCTTGAACGTGAGAATGTATCGCTGGCATCTCTAGATGATTTAAGTAGTCAATAGCCGCTCCTAATCCAATAGCTCCGGCTATATTCGGGGTGCCGGCTTCAAACTTCCAAGGTAATTCTTTCCAGGTTGCGCTTTGTTCATGAACAAAGTCAATCATTTCGCCCCCAAATTCTAGGGGTGCCATCAGATTGAGAAGCTCTTCTTTGCCATAAAGCACACCAATGCCGGTTGGTCCCATCATCTTATGGCCTGAAAAGACGTAAAAATCACAATCCAAATCCATAACATCAACTGGCATATGTGGTACTGCTTGCGCCCCATCGACAACCATATAAGCACCTACTTGGTGAGCCATTTGTGTTATTGTTTTGATAGGATTAAGGCATCCTAGAACATTAGACACATGGGCAAGACTGACAAATTTTGTTTTGACTGATAATTTCTTCTGGAAATCCGCCTCATCTAAAACACCATCTTTTAGATAAACGTAGACCAACTCAGCACCCGTTGCACGACAGGCGTCTTGCCATGGAACGATATTAGAGTGATGTTCCATAATAGAGATGAGTACTTGATCACCCTGCTTTAAAATAGTCCGCGCAAAATGAGCAATCCAATTGAGTCCTGTAGTTGTCCCTTTAGTAAAAAGAACTTCGCGTGGTGAACCAGCATGGATAAAGTCTGCTACTTTCTGACGACTCGCCTCATATGTTTGCGTCGCTCTTTCTGCTAATGTGTGAACCCCTCGGTGGACGTTAGCGTTGTCTTCATAATAGTAAGCCATAATGGTATCCAAAACTGGCTGGGGCTTTTGACTGGTCGCAGCATTGTCCAAATAAACTAAAGGTTCATCATTTACCGTTTGGTTTAAAATAGGAAAATCCTGACGAATATGATTTGGATCAAACACTTGTTTACCTCTCAGTTATTGTTATGACTAGCGCTTATCTAACTTACTATCAAGAACACTAATCAATTCTTGACGGACTTCCTTACTTGGAATTTCTGTAATAACAGCCCCTAAGAAGCCGCGAATAACCAAGCGTTCCGCTGTTTTCTGATCAATACCACGGCTCATGAGATAATACATATCTTCTGAATCAACTTGGCCAATGGAAGCCGCATGTCCTGCCGTCACTTCATTTTCATCAATCAACAAAATAGGATTGGCATCTGAACGTGCCTTATCTGATAACATTAAGACACGACTTTCTTGCTGGGCGTCAGCGCCTTTAGCACCTTTGACAATATGACCAATACCATTAAAGGTTAAGGTTCCACGCTCTAAAATAACCCCATGTTGTAAGATGTGACCGACAGAGTTATGACCATAATTAGTCACGCGCGTATCAATCCCTTGAATCTGACGACCTGACGATGCTGCAACAACCTTAAGGTTTGCATGGCTACCATTTCCAACAAGGTCAGAATCAAAATCACCAATGACATGACCTTCATTCATCACACCCATAGCCCAATCAACAGAACTATCATTGCCATGTTTGGCACGACGACTGATATAGGCGGTTACATTTTCACCCAAGCGATCGATAGCTGAATAAGAAACTTGACTACCAGCTCCTGCGATAATTTCGACAGAAATATTGGCACTTGTCTTTTTAGTTTGCCCACCGATACTTTCAAAACGTTCGATGTAACTAAACTTAGTGTTTTTTCCAGCAATCATCAATATATGCTTATTGAAAGGCACATCGCTATCACTGTCTTGTAAGTAAATGCCTTCCAAAGGTGTTTCAATTTCCATATTATCTGGAACGTAGAGAACCGTAGCGCTATTGAAATAAGCGTAGTTATAAGCAGCTAACTTGTCTTCATCGTATCTTAGTACCGTTCCAAAATTGGCTTCAACAACTTGGGGAATTTCCTCCAATGCGGACTGTAAATCTGTAAAGACTAGTCCTTTCTGCATTAGTTCTGCTGGTAATTGTTCTAAGAGTGTTTGTGTTCCTACTTGGACAAGTTTTGGATTGTCACCTAAAGCGGTGAAATCAGGAACATTAGCTGTGGCATCATTAACCGCAATCGTCCCATCTCCCAAATTCCAACGGTGAAAGCGAACACGCTCAATATTGGGCAAGGGGAGGGATTCGATCTTGTCAAAAGCAGCTAGACGACGCTCTTGTAACCAAATAGGCTCTGCTTTTTCTTGTGAGAAAGCTAAAATAATTTCTTTCATCATTACTTATTTATCCTTTTTCAAATACTCTGCGAGAATAATAGTATATTGTTTTTCCTGTGATGTTTCTCCTGTTGGAACAAAGCCTTGCTTTTCCCAGAAAGCTTTAGCAGGACTATTAGTCGCTACATAGCCCAGTCTAAGAGTTTTAAATTGTCGCGTCACATATTCCAACAATTCTACGATCAACTGACTACCGAGTCCCCTTCCTTGATAAGCTTTATCCAACATAAAGAGACCGATAAAAGCTTTCTCCTCACTAGGATAGCCCTCGACCAAATCTAGTACAGCAATAAGTCGCTCTCCATCGAAATAACCAACAAAATACTTGTCTTCTCTTCTTTTCCCTGGAGGCAACTTTGTCATATCATCCAAAACGGAAGCTGCCGTCGGTGGGGGAGGACAATGTTCAAAATAATAAGGATTCGTCTCATAAAGCTTCAAAATCGCTGGTATATCTGCTTCGATTAAAGGACGCACCAAAAATTTTATGGAAAAATCATGGCTTTTTAGTAACACCATTGTTATGACCTCTTATACTTCTTCTGAGTAATCGTAGCCAAGTTCTTCCGCAATTTTTGCGTAACCCTCTTTTTCCAACCGTTCTGCTAGTTCTGGACCACCGGATAGCACGACACGACCTTCCATCATGACATGAACCACATCTGGTGTGATGTAGTTAAGGAGACGTTGATAGTGGGTGATAATCATGGCTCCAAAACCTTCTCCACGCATTTCGTTGACACCTTTTGAGACGACTTTAAGGGCATCAATGTCTAGACCTGAGTCAATTTCATCAAGAAGGGCAAACTTAGGTTCAAGCATGAGCAATTGTAAAATTTCATTGCGCTTTTTCTCCCCACCTGAGAAACCTTCATTGAGGTAACGCTCTGCCATTTCTTCGTTCATGCCAAGAAGTTCCATCTTTTGATCCAACTTAGTAATAAAATCTCGGACAGAGATTTTTTCCTCATCTTCTTTACCAGCGTTCATGGCTGCACGAATAAACTCTGCATTAGTAATACCTGGAATTTCAGATGGGTATTGCATAGCTAAGAAAAGACCAAGTTGTGCACGTTCATCCACTTCAAGCTCCAAGATATTTTCCCCATCAAAGAGAATTTCTCCTTCAGTTACTTCATAGTTAGGATTTCCCATGATGGCAGCAGAAAGCGTTGATTTTCCTGTTCCGTTAGGTCCCATGATGGCAGCAATTTCTCCTGTTTTCAAGGTTAAATTAAGCCCTTTTAAGATTTCTTTATCTTCGATAGAGACGTGAAGATTCTTTATTTCAAGTATAGACATGACTACTCCTTTTCCTATTTCTAAGGTTCTCAACTTTTATGGTTAAGGTATTTTTTGATCTTCATTAATTGTAACAAAAACATACTAAGATTAGTAGTGAAGGGATGTCCGACATGAGAAGTACTCGTTACTTTTTCTTTACGATCACGTAGCGGTGTCTTGTTAATCCGTGGGACTCTTTGATGCTAGACATCCTAATAAAAAGTTGACAAAACACCTGGTTTATAGAGAAGGTTGTCCAAGTATGTAGAACCCCATTCGAGGGAATATCATGCATATCATATTTAGCATTTGACATTGATATCAGTACAGCAAATTCAAAGGTATAAATTTTGTCAATAATGAAAAATCACGTCTACATCACATCTCATGATGACATCTCTGTCAATAGTCTTATGACTCAGTTCAAAACCCTGCGGTTGTCTTTGAGGAGACGAGCATCTACTATCATAGTATCCAGACCTTTCGCTAGAGCAATGAAAGATCATTAACCAATCAACTTACATCTAAGAA
>NZ_JBLOJT010000044.1:0-13857 GCF_047785745.1 Streptococcus pluranimalium
CATGAGTTTCATCATGTATGTGAGATTAGAAATATGAACATCATATTGTTGACTAATCCGAGGCCACGACATTCCGTTCTTTCTCAGCTCATATATTTCTAGTTTATCTTTATAACTTAACTTCATAAGAAAAACACCCCAATCGTTAGATTTTGTGTCTAACTTTTGGGGTGCAGTTCACAAGTGGACGTTTTTTTCTTAAAGTTTAAAGTCATGTAGATGACAAGCAAATTGAAACATCGATAAAAAGTCTATTTTTTAGCCTTAACATCAAAAAGTCCAGTTCCTTGAACTGGACTTCTCTTCCATACTTTCTACAGCAAAGCTTTAAATTGAATATCTGAATCTTCTAAGAAATAATCGTCGAATCCACGTGGGTGATGATATTCGATGCGGTCTTTATCTTGAGGGTATGTATATTTTCCACCAACTTCCCAAATGAATGGGTGGAATTTGTATTGTAAACGTTCTTTACGCATTTTCCAGAGTTCCAAAATTTCATCCGTTGATGCCATAAAGTTTGACCAGATATCATAATGGACTGGAATAATAACTTCAGCACCAAGATTTTCAGCCATTCGAAGAAGATCAATAGAGGTCATCTTATCTTGGATACCAATTGGGTTATCACCATAGTTGTTAATAGCTACATCAATCTTGAAATCACGCCCATGTTTGGCAAAATAATTTGAAAAATGAGAATCTGCCCCGTGATAAATGGTTCCACCAGGTGTTTCAAAAATATAGTTTACAGCCTTGCTTGCCATAAGCTCATCACTTACTGGAAGTCCTGATAAACTATTACCATTTTCTTCGTAACCTTCAATAGGAAGTGTCACCAGGCAAGTACGATCAAAAGATTCAACAGCTGTCACTTTGATGTCTTTAAACTCAAAACTTTCGCCTGGTTTGATGACTTGAATGCGGTCTTCAGGAACGCCCCAACCTTTCCAAATATCGGCACAACCACTTGGCCCTACAAACTTCACATGATCAAGTTTGGGATTATTCAGGATCGCTGCTGACGTGGAAATATCCATATGGTCTGAGTGCACATGAGATACTAAGTAGTAGTCTAATTCATTAATGGCGAAAGGATCAATAACCATTGGTTGGACACGTAAGTTTGGTTGGAGTTTACGAACGCCAGCCATATTCGCCATCTGATGCCCCCAGATCATATCTTTCACTTTCTTCGTAGCTTTCCCACGATTTGCCCAAAGGTCCATCACCACATTAGCGCCACCAGGGGTTTTAATCCAAACACCACAGTTACCTAGCCACCACATAGCAAAGTTTCCTTCTGCTACAACCTCCTCTTCGATTTCTTCGTTCAACCAAGTTCCCCATTCTGGAAAAGTTGATAAAATCCATGTTTCTCGTGTAATATCCTTAACATTTGGCATAAAAAATCCTCCAATTTACTTCCTTGATAATTTAAGTATATGCCTATCTGGCCTAGCAAAAAAGACCAAGAAATACACACCCTTGTGTTCAAAAATGGATGTTTTGTATTGTTAAACATCTAAAAAGCACAACTCATCTTGAGCTGTGTTTACCTTGTTGATCATAACTTTTCTTGTGACATCAAGTCTGAAATCACATCTTGATAAATAACTTGTTCCAGAGAGGCAGCTAGTTGGTCTGTATGGTCACAATGAGGAGCAAACTGTTCAATACAGTGCTTTATTTTTTCTTGAATCCCTTCCTTATCCCAGGGTTGATAATTCCCCTGATTGACTCTAAGAACTCTGATAAGGTCATCGTCTGTCATTAATGGATTAACAAAAACTACCGGAAAGGCTGTCTCTAAACTATCTTGCGTCGATATAATAAGATTTATATCTAAAAGATCCTCTACACTTTGAAATTGTTCTGTTGTCAAAACGGCTTCAATTTTTAAAGAGGGGATAAAGCGTTGCGTTCGGTTTAAGAGAAATTTCTGTATCGCAATTCCGTCATCACTAACTATGATAGCTTTCTTTTGATGATAACTATCTTTCTGGCGACGAATAGCCCCTCCGATATGGATAACCAAGAAAGCAATTTCATCCTCGCTTAAGCTTACCTGCCACTCTCCTTCCAAAAGATAGATTGTTGAGGCTACCATGGTATAAAGGCGCTCATATTTTCCTTTAATCGTCTCGGTTAAAGGATTATAACTAGGAATACCGTATTGTTTACGGTAGAGCAAAGACTTACAATGCATTAAAAGTTGCTTTTCTAGTTCCTCTTTATTGGCAAAGTGACTACCAAAATGCTCTTGAAAATAAGTCAGATAGGTGGCTATAGTATGTCTTAAACTGTCGTAGTCACTACTTTCTAAATGAGTATCCCTATCCTTTCTAAAAGAAAGCATTAGTAAAGTGATGATGTCAATTTCTAAGGGATCTAAAGAAATCCCAAAATTTTTAGCAATAGCGACATCTAAATCCTTAACAAATTGAAATTCCAAACGCTTCCGAACTGGCGCTAATTCTTGCAATAAAAGCTCCCTAAAACTTTCTGGGCATTCCAATTTACGATAAGCTAAAAGAAGATAAGGAAGGCTGTTCACCAAAAAGTGTCTTTCCTTTTGATTTAAGGTTTTCCCCAATTTTGTTTCTGCCTCCAAAAAATAACGACGAATAAAATGACAGAGGTCTTCTGATAACAAAAGATGCGTTTGGTTGATGAGCTTTAACTGTTCAAAGACGATGGCTGAAAAATTGTTAGAACTCCTTTGCTCCACAGATAGTAAAAGTCCATAACAATATTGTATAAAAGCCATGGGATGACCCTCAAAATGATAGCCCTTTGCTTTTGTAACTGACAATTTTATCCCTAATCCTGCTTCACTCAAGCGAGTTCTTAACTGATTCAAATCGCTTAGTACAGTATTTCTAGATACCTGACAGATATCAATGAGTTGATCAATAGTCATTCGATCTATACTTGTTGCAATCACTAAAGTGGTCAACATCAAACGCTCATCGGCACTCATCACGTAGAAATAGGAATCCGTCTGATCAAGCAGCTCTTGACAAGCAAGCTTTTGTTCTGAACTTAGTAAAACACCCAGTCTAGGAATACTCGTAATTGGAGCTACGTCATGAGGCAAGGAATCATTTATTTTTTCTAAATGATAATAAATTTTACGGCGCGATTGATGCAAGTAATCAGCAATAAAACTAATGGTTTGATGTTGATCTAATGCCACTAAATAAGCTAATAAATCATAACTTTTTTTATCTAATAACAAAAGCTACCTCCTTCTTTCAAAACTTAATTATACCCCATTCAACAGCATGATTGAGCTTTCTTAGAAAATTCCCACAATAGCATCATTTATGAAAAAGATAAATAGGAGCAGACGCGTGCCTTGCTCCTCTATCTTTTCTACATCAATTATTTTTTTGCCCATAATAAGCATTGGGTCCATGTTTTCTTAGATAGTGTTTATCCAAAATATACTGAGGGGCATTCTCAACCTGCGGATTAATGCTTTCAGTCAATCGGTTCATTTTTGCAACTTCCTCAAGTACCACTGAGTGATATACGGCTTGAGCCGGATCTTTCCCCCAAGTAAAGGGACCATGATTTCGAACAACAATCCCTGGAACAGCTTCCGGATCAAGACCACGACGCGTAAACTCTTCGATAATAACCATTCCCGTCTCTTTTTCATAAGCACTGCTTACTTCTTCTTCACTCAATGAACGCGCACAGGGAACAGGACCATAGAAATAATCCGCATGAGTCGTTCCATAAAAAGGAATATCTCGACCTGCCTGTGCCCATCCAACTGCTTCGGTTGAATGCGTATGAACAATACCACCGATTTCTGGCCATGCTTTATAAAGCTCTACGTGAGTTGGTAAGTCAGAAGATGGGTTCAAATCCCCCTCCACAACCTTACCTTCTAAATCGGTGACAACCATATTTTCTGGCGTTAATAGGTTATAGTCAACACCTGATGGTTTAATAACGATTCGGCCAAGTTCTCGGCAAACTTCAGAGACATTTCCCCAAGTAAACTTCACCAAACCATGATCTGGCAAAGACTTATTAGCTTGACAAACGCGCGCTCTCATTTCTTGTAAATGTTTAGCCATTAGATAACCTCTGCTTTCTTCATCAATGGGTATAGAAAATCTTGAGCTTCTTTGATCGCAGCTTTTGTCCCCTCAACCGTTTCGCAATTCTCAGACCACATTTCAATCAAAAATGGTCCCTTATAATTGCTACGTTTAATGACTTCAAACATTTCTTCCCAATTAACACACCCTTTTCCAAAAGGGACATCTCGAAACTGACCACTTGAGTTTTCCGTAACAGGATAGGTATCTTTCAAGTGAAGAGCAGCGATGGATCGATGACCATTATAGAACTCACTCCAAAGGTCATTATGCCAAGCTGAAACATTACCCGTATCTGGATAGACAAACAAGTACGGTGAATCAACTTCTTTTTCAATCGCCAAATATTTTTCAATGGAATTGATAAAAGGATCATCCATAATTTCAATCGCTAAAATCACTTGAGCTGCTTCAGCCCAATCGCATGCTAGTCTGAGATTTTTGATGAATCGTTCCCTTGTTTGAAAAGATTTATCCTCATAGTACACATCATAACCTGCCAATTGAATCGTTCTAACACCCAAATCTTGTGCCAGTTCAATACATTTTTTCATAAGATCAAGTGACTTTGCTTCAATGGCAGGATCATTTGAACCTAAAGGGAAACGCCTATGCCCCGAAAAACATATGGTTGGGATGCGAACACCTATCTCAAAAATCGCTTTAACAATTTCAAGACGCTCCTCTTTTGACCAATCAAGCCTTGCCAAGCGTTCATCTGTCTCATCTATAGACATCTCGACAAAATCAAATCCTAACTCCTTAGCAAAATTCAAGCGTTCAAGCCAAGTGAAATGCTTTGGCGTTGCCTTTTCGTAAATACCAATCGGACGGCTACTCATCACATCACCCCCAAATGCGGCGAATTTCATCCTTGAAATCACGCGCTGCCTGTGCAGGATTTTCAGCCTCGGTAATGCCTCGCCCAGCAATAAAGGTGAAGACATCCACGCCTTCAAATAATTTCAAGGTATCTGTCGTTAGACCACCAGTAACAGAGACTCTAAAGCCCATATCAATGAGTTTTTTGACCTTATTTAAATCCTTTGCACCCCATGTTTCGCCCGCAAGAAGGGCATCACGAGATTGATGGTAAATAGCTTGTGAAATACCTGCATCGAACCACAATTGAGCTTGTTCAAAAGTCCAATCACCGTATAATTCAATTTGAATCTCGGCGCGATCACCGCGAACTTCTTTAATGGCTTCTAAGGCTGCTTCCATTGTCGGAATGGTTGCTGAGCAAATGCAAGTCATCCAGTCTGCCCCACGGTTAGCGTTATTTTTTGCAACCGTTCCTCCAGCATCAGCACATTTTGTATCTGCAACAATAATTTTATCTGGAAACAAGCTTCGTAAGACCTCTACTAGCTCGCTTCCCACTTGTAACAGACAGACTGTCCCTGCTTCGATAACATCAACTTCTTGCCCTACTGCAACTGCGGCTTTAATAGCTCCTTGTAAATCAGAATGGTCCAGTGCCACTTGTAAATTTGGAATTGATTTTACCATGTTTAAACTCCCAGACTTTAAAATAGCTAGAGCGACGCCAAATACAAATCGTCGTTTCCCAACTATTTTACAAAAGCCTTATCCTTTCTTTATCTTTAAAAACGTTCCTATTTCTTAGCTATCCAAATCTAATCCTTCTAAATAAGGACTGTTTTTAGATTCCTCTACCATTTTCAATACTTCCTCTGGATTTTGACAAGCCAACAGACGGTCTATAGCATTATCTAGTTCAAAAAGAGCTACAATCTGTGGAATAGCTACCGTCGTATGAATAGAAGGGTCAGTAGCTGCCAAGGTTAGGAATACAGAAGCCTCTTTGCCATCAGAAAAGGTCACTGGCTTTGTCAAAGTAATCAGTGCAAAGGCATTTTTGAAGACCCCTTTACCAGCTTCCGCATGCGGCATTGCCATACCAGGCATCAAAACATAATAAGGACCATACTTTTCAGTAGATGCAATAATGGCATCATAGTATTCTGAACTGGCTGCTCCGCTATCTATCAATGGTTGAACAGCTAATTGAATCGCTTCTTGCCAAGTGTCTGCGCTTAGTCCTAGTCTGATTGAACTATTTTCCTTAAAAGATTGTTGTAAATTCATCTGTTTCCCTCAATTCAGTTATAGGATAAGGGTTGGTTCCCCAACCCCATCATTATAGAATTTCGCTTAATTTTGTTTTGATTTCATTATCATCCATCAGGTTATCAAGTCCAACTAATTTACCGTTAGTTCGTCCTTCTAATTCATGGATAAGATGATTGGATGCGACTACGATGTCATAACCAGAAGCTAATCCTTTTGCTTCACCAACTGAGCAAGATGCTGATTGAATATCATTGACACCTAAATCTCGAAGGGCTTTTTCAACCTTCATTTTGATGACCATTGAAGATCCCATACCATTACCACATGCTGTTAATACTTTTACCATTATTTTTTTCCTTTCAATTTTAAAACTGTAACTAACTATTACTCACCTTGAACGTCACCACGATAATAAGCTTCTTTATCTTTTGCTTTAGCGTATTGAAGTTGAGGAATGATCAAGAAGAAAAGACATGCTATAACATAACCGATAATGCCAAGGTATTTAAAGAGATAACCAATTGGCAACCAAGGAAGCACTAAGTCGATATTGCCATGATAACCACCTGTCAAACCGAGCAAGGCAACCGCAACTGCTCCCAGAGCGACTTGAAGTACACCCGAGATAAATGAAAGAGCTACAGCTGCTTTCCAACCACCACGTTTATCTGCATAAACGGCAATAGCTGCATTATCAAAGAAAACAGGTACAAAGCCAGTAATGATTAGAATTGGATTCTTAAAAATAACCAACAAGGCAATCGTAATGAGTTGTCCAATCAAACCAAATGCAAATCCTGATAGAACAGCATTTGAAGAACCAAATCCATATGAAGCTGCAACGTCAACCGCTGGGAATGAACCAGGAAGCAATTTGCTTGAAATACCTTGGAAAGCATTGGTCAATTCAGCAACGAACATACGTACACCTTGCATCAAAATAAAAAGGTAAACCGAGAAAGTCAATGCTGTTTGAAGGACATACATGAAGAAAGCCTGTTTCTCAGGAACATAAGAACCTGAGCCAATCAATTCGGCATTTGACATGATTTCGGGACCAAGAACAGCAAGGATACCACCGAAGAAGACCAACATCAAGGTTGCTGAAGCTACCACTGTATCATGGAAAATATTCAAGAAAGTCGGTAATTTTAAGTTATCCAGATTTTCTTCTTTTTTACCAAAAATTGGGGCAACTTTGTCCACAAACCAAATGGCAAACTGCTGTTGGTGACCGATGGCAAATCCACCACCGCCTGTCAAACGTTGGGTCGGCTCAACTGTCATATTTGAACTAACAGCCCAGTAAAGTCCACAAATGATACCAACCGCCCATGATCCGAAAGCATTTTGGAATTGAGGAATCAACAACAATACAAATACCGAAATCGTTGCTGCCTGTTGTACCATGATATGACCTGTAATGAAGAGTGTTCTAACTTTTGTCACTTTACGTAAAGCAACCATAAGGATGTTAATCCCAAAGCCAATGAGAAGTGCGGTTGTTGCCACACTGATGAAACCCATTGTTTCCAACTTAGCATTGGCAGCTGCTAAACCAAAGTAAGGATCAATAACGGCCGCTTCTAACTTGAATTTTTCGGCTAGTGCTACCAAAATTGGTCGGAAAGTATTAACCAATCCACCTGCACCAACATTCAAAATCAAATAACCAACCGTCGCTTTGATAAAACCTGCAAAAACATCATGCAAAGGCTTTTTCAAAAGTAAATATCCAATTAGAACCAAAAGTCCTACAAAAAATGCGGGGTTTTGCAAAATATTTTGCGAAAACCAATTAAGGGGAGCTAGGAGTATATCCATTCTGACTACCTCTTTCCATTAATTATTATGTTTTCTATGGTTTTATTATATTTTTTGTAAACGCTTTAAAAAAGACCAAGAATCACACACTAATGTGTTCAAAAATGGGAGGGATAAAAAAATGCAAAAAAATCCTTGATTATCTCTCAAGGATTTTTCTTTTCTATCAATAGTTTCTAGACCACTCATATCTTTCTGACAAACTTCTATAAAAATACTAGGCCACTACTATTAACTTGTATTAAAGTATCTTTTTACATTCATTCTTTCTGATATCTGTAAGAGATATCTAAAAACTTTCGACTCTTATTGTAAATTTACTTGATCTCTTTCGTTTCGGCAATCCCTTTATACCAATAAGCACTTTTCTTAGGATAACGTTCTTGAGTCTCAAAATCAACATAGAAGAGACCGTAGCGTTTCTCATATCCATTTGACCATGAGAAGACATCCATCAGAGACCAGATGAAGTATCCTTTAACGTTAGCTCCATCTGAAATAGCATCAGAAATCACTTCCAAATGTTTTTTTACATAGTCAATACGACCATCATCATAAACGGTTCCATCTACAAATTCATCTTTATACCCCAGACCATTTTCAGTAATGTAAATCTTTTTATAGTTAGGATAGTCGGCTTTTACACGCATGATTTGATCATATAGACCTTGAGGGTAAATAATCCAATCCCAATCTGTTTTCGGAACATTTACTGGTGCTTCTCTTCTACCAACACCTTTAATTTGGTATTTGGAACTTCCTTTTTCACCTTTACCGTTATGAACGATTTCAGTCTTACCATCAAAAGCTTGCATCCAATCACTCATGTAGTAATTAATTCCAAGGAAATCATTCAAATCTTTAGCCGCTTCGAGAATAGCAAAGTCTTCTTCACGAAGATCTAATTCACCTCCGTTTGCTGCTAAAATGTGCTGAACGCCTTCCATTGTCTTCTCAGAATAACGGCCAAGGTAAGTCGCATCCAAGATAAATTTATTGTGAATAATATCTTCAAGTTCAGCTGCTCTAACATCATCAGGATTGTTAGCATCAAATGGATACTTAGTTGGAAGTGCATGGACAACACCAATTTCACCTGAATAGCCACCATCTTTAAAAAGTTTCACAGCGCGAGCATGAGAAACCATCATATTATGATGAGATTGGAAGACCTTTGCTAAATCATATTGGATACCTGGAGGAAACTTACCAACTAAATATTGTCCGTCACCAATAGGTCCAATTTCGTTAAATGTTGTCCAATAGTTAACTTCTGAGAATTCTTTAAAACAGAATTCTGCATAATTTACAAAATGTTCAATGTTCCCACGATTGAGGAAATCACCATCTGAGTGGAGAGCTTCTGGTGTATCAAAATGGTGAAGTGTAACAAAAGGCTCAACGTGACGCTTATGACACTCTGCAAAAAGATTGTGGTAGTATTCTACTCCTTTAGGGTTAACTTCTCCTTTTCCTGTTGGAAAAATACGAGACCAGGCAATAGAAATACGGATGCCGTTGACACCAAATTCTTCACTAAGTTTCAAATCGACTGGATAACGATTGTAAAAGTCACTTGCTGGTTCAGCAGTATACCAATAGTTGTCTTCTAAGTATTTATCCCAAGCTACTGGCCCTTTGCCATCTGTGTGGGTAGCACCTTCAGCTTGGTAAGCAGCTGTAGCACCACCAAAAATAAAATCTTTAGGCAATGTTTTAGTCATGATATACCTCTTCTAAATTTTCATTTCACTATAAAGGAAGATTGAGTACCCCCAACCTTCCCTAGTGAAATATTATTTTTCCATCTGTTCTTTAACGAAGTCCAATGCACCTTGACCATCGCGAGTCAATTTGATGTATTGAGCCCCTTCTGTTTTAGCTAATTTAATATCAAGTTTATCAGTTTCCACTTTCATATCTTCATAGTTAGAAGCTACTTGAGGTGCAAGGATAACAAGTTGATATTGTGGTAAAATCTCACGGTGAGCACCATAACTTCCTGCTGCTGCAGTGACAGGTGAACCATATTCTTTAGCTGCTTTATTCAAAGCATTTGCTAATAAACCACTTGTACCACCACCGGCACAAAGAACGAGAACATTAGTTTGATCAGTGATTTCTTTAGTTTCTTTAGCTGCTGATTTTTCAAGAATAGCATCAGCTTTCTTAGTGTCAAAGTTTGCTGCAACTTTTTCTTTAAGGGCATCTGATGAATTCGTACCTGCTGCTTCTTCAGCAAGAATTTGCTCATCATATACTTTCAAGAATGGGTAGTAGATGATGACATCAACTACGATTAACAAAGCTGCCAAAATGAATGCTAGCACTTGGAAGTTTGTACCAAGGATAAGACCCAATGGAGCTGGTGTTGTCCAAGGCAAGTTTGCAGTGAAACTGTTCATTCCAAGCGTGTCAATGAAGAATTTGAAAATCCATACATTGACAATTGGTGCTAAGATAAATGGGATAAAGAAGATTGGGTTCAAAACAAGTGGAGCACCGAACAAGATAGGTTCGTTAACACCGAAGAATGTTGGAACAACTGATGCACGTCCAATTGCTTTATTACGTTTTGATTTTGTTAACCACATGAACATAAATGGAACGACAAGTGTTGCACCTGTACCACCCATGGTAACGATGAACATTTGAGTCCCTGAAGTCAAGATCTTGTCCGCATGTTCACCAGCTTGAAGTAATTGAAGGTTGGTTTCAGCATTTGCGTAAGTAATCGCTGCAATGGCTGGTTCAACAATAGAAGGTCCATGGATACCAACAAACCAAAAGAAGGCAAATGCACCGAAGATAATGGTAATTCCAACATAACCATCTGCTGCTTGGAACAATGGTGCAAGAAGTTTACCAATTGACTCCGCAACATTAACACCTAATGTAGCATGAACAATCAATTCAATGATATAAAGTAGTACAACTGATAACGTAAATGGAATCAAATCCTTAAATACTTGAGAGATATTTGGTGGTACCTCTTCAGGCATGCGGATTGTAACATTGTTTTTCACACAGACTTTATAGACATTTACGGTGATAAAGGCTGCAATGAAGGCTGTTAATAAACCTTTCGTTCCCATAAATCCAGTTAAGAAACCACCGTCTTTTGCTGGATTAGCTGCCATAAGTAGAAATCCTACAATAGCAGCGAGCATGGTTGAAATAAAGTTAATCTGGTTAGTGCTAGGCAATGAACGGTTCATTGAATCGGTTAATGCTTTCGCAGTTGTACCAGCCACAAACAAGCCTAAAATACCCATTGAGTAATTGTATGGCGTCATCAAGAGATTCTCAATGTCTTTGCTCCAATGGAAACCCCATGCATTTGGAACATAAGCAATCAAGATAAAGATACTTGAAAACAAGATGACTGGCATTCCAGCGATGAAACCATCACGTATAGCACGTAAGTAGATATTACGTGAGATTTTCTCGAAAAATGGTTTCCCTTTTTCAATTTGAGCAATTAGTTTATTCATTAGTTTGTACCTCTCTTATAAAGTTCAATCATATGTTTCATCATATCTTTCAACAGCATAGTTGTCATCAAGTGATCCTGACCATGCACCATAGTGAAACTTAACTCCAAATCCTCACCATTTGCTTCTTTTGTTAATAGGGTTGTTTGAGATTTATGAGCTTCAATAATACATTGGTTTGCAGCTTCAACAAGTGCTTCAGCTTCATCATATTCTCCACTCTCCGCTTTTGTTAAAGCTTCTAGTAATTTAGAACGAGCATCCCCTGCATATGCCACAATCTCAAAACCTAACATTGTCATTTCTTCTCTGTTCATTATTTTTCTCCTTTTGATAATAATTTATTCAAATGAATAGCTAAATAAATAAGTTCTTCTTGATTCGCTTTAACGCCTAAACTGTTTTCGATAGTATTTAAAATCTCAGAAGCTAGGTTATAGGAATGATGGTAATTCTCCCTAATATGATTAGATAACTCATAATCTAAGCGCTCCTCAACTAGAGCTTCTTTATCATAAAGACGATTGACTAAATAAGTTAAATGAATCATACAACGGTCATAAAAATTTTGATTCATTCCTTCTCTGGAAATACCCGCATTCTTCAACTGATTTTCTACTAAAGTTAGTATTGTTTTACGGTCGTTCTTATCTTGTTTAATGACATTAATATCTTCACCTTTCGCATTTAAAAAATGTAAGGCTATGCGACCGATTTCATCATCTGGAAACAAATTAGATAACCTATCTCTAAGCACCTCTAAAGCCTCTGTCGCCATTTTGTATTCTGTTAAATAGGTGTCCGATAAATTTGGTAATTGACTTCTTTGATATCTCCCTTCTCTCAAAGACTGATACGAACAAAAGATATGATCCGTTAAAGTGATATAAAGGTAATCTTGAACTGGATAGGCGTATTTTGAAGTCAAATGATCTATCAAGTCATAGCTAACCCGGATGACATCTAGGGGCATATCTCTTAGTAACAGTAAAAAACTTTCTTTAGATTCATCATTTCGAAGCGAAAAAATCTTTTCAATCTTAGAGCCAGGGATGATATCTCCCTTTTTCTTGTTAAATACCAGGCCTAGCCCCATGACTACAGCTTGTTGCTCATCTTCATCCTTTACTAAAGCCACGTTATTATTGAGCGCTTTTATTAAACGGTACATTTGACCTCCTCTCAAAGTTAAAATAACAAAAAAAGAGACTACAATTAAGTCAAACTGTACAAAACAGCTCGAACTTACTTGCAGTCTCGCCTAGTCTTACTAGTCACGATCTACTTTTATCTTTTTGTTGATTTTATTATAGCAAATCATCTTTATTATGTAAACCCTTACAAGTGAAAAAATTATAGAATCTCAATACTAAATGCGTATGCCTTGCTTTCTCCTGGTTCTAACCATTGTGTGTTGATTTTTTCATCAAAATAATCCGTTTCATTTTTGGAGGTTGACATGCCTAACCATGGTTCCAAGGCAACGAATGGTCCTTTATTAGCAGTTGACCAAACCACTAGGAAGGGAAAATCTCCAAGATGAAGATTCAATCCTTTGTCATGATTTTTAGAGCGCAAGCTTATGGTTTGAGACTCTAACCGATCTAAAACAAGGGTATCCTCTTTGAAAAGGTCATAGGTCAGCTCAAGTTTATCAACATTTTCCAGGCAAGGACTTCTATCATCTAAATCTACTAAGCCCGTTTCTGGAAAAACGCGAGGTACTGTCAATGTTTCTGGCTTTTCAAATTGTAAATAATAATCTTCATAAGCTTCATTTGTCAAAAGCGGACAGTTAAAGCCTGGATGTCCTCCCAAAGTAAACGGCATCCGAACGTTTCCTTCTTTATTTGTTACTTCATAACTAATCCTAATGCTTTTGTCCTGCAAAGTATAACGACTACTTATTTGGAAACGATAAGGAAAAGAAGCGTACATCTCATCAGTACTTTCCAGTGTGTAGACTACTTCATTTTGAGAGACTTGCTCCCCTTTAAAGTGACACTTTCGGACCAAACCATGACGAGGCATTGACCCTTTTTCAAGTCCCTTGCCATTTTCAGGATAATAGGCTCCATCCTCTCTCAAACTACCACATATCGGAAAAAGCAGCGGTGCTTGACCACCCCAATAAGTTGCATCCCCTTGCCAAAGATATTCTAGGCCATCAGCATCTTTGATTGAGGTTAATTCCCCGCCTAAATCTTTAAACGCTATTGTCAAATGCTTATTACTTAAACGCAGTCCCATAAAAATCCTCCTTAATCAAAAATGAAGAGAAGCACCGCCTCCCTCCATGATTTTAACGCCTTTAATTCACCTTT
>NZ_JBLOJT010000045.1:0-13194 GCF_047785745.1 Streptococcus pluranimalium
ATTTTTCTTAGCTGGTCAAGAAAAGTAGTCTCCTTGAAAATTGCCTTGATAAAAGGTAAAATAAGACAATAGTATTGAACGAAAAAAGGAAATAGTCAGATGAGATAAGTGTAGTTATCATAAAGAAACTGACAGGTTTTATATTAATATGAAAATGATTTCAAATTTTGAAAATAAAAAAGTTTTAGTTCTAGGATTAGCTAGGTCCGGACAAGCAGCAGTACGTCTTTTAGCAAAATTAGGTGCTATTGTTACCGTAAACGATGGCAAAGCTTTTGATGAAAATCCTTCTGCGCAAGCCTTATTAGAAGAGGGAATTAAGGTTGTTTGTGGCAGTCATCCACTAGAATTGTTGGATGAAGAGTTTGCCTTGATAGTTAAGAATCCAGGAATTCCTTATTCTAATGCCATGGTACAAAAGGCTCAAGAGAAAAATATTCCTATTTGGACAGAGGTAGAACTTGCCGGTCTTGTTTCAGAGGCTCCAATTGTTGGCATTACAGGTTCAAATGGGAAGACAACAACAACGACGATGATTGCTGAAGTCATCAATCATTCTGGTAAATCAGGTCTATTAGCTGGTAATATTGGATTTCCAGCCTCAGAAGTAGTTGTAGATGCCAGCGCTGATGATACCTTAATTATGGAACTATCCTCCTTCCAACTAATGGGAATAGATACTTTTAAACCACATATTGCTGTCATTACAAATCTTGAACCAAGTCATCTAGATTATCATGGTACGTTTGACGATTATGTTGCGGCCAAATGGAATATTCAAAATCAGATGACAAGTGATGACTTTGTTGTGCTTAATTTTAATCAAGGCATTGCACGGCGCTTGGCTGAAAAAACAGCAGCGACAGTTGTTCCTTTTTCAACGATTGAAGCGGTTGATGGTGCCTACCTTGAAGAGGGTAAACTCTATTTCAAAGGCGAGTTTATTATGGCAGCTAATGAAGTTGGTGTGCCTGGTGAACACAATGTCGAAAATGCTCTTGCTACCATTGCTGTAGCTAAGTTATCAGGTATTTCAAATCAAGCTATAAGAGAAACATTGTCAACTTTCGGTGGAGTTAAGCATCGCTTGCAAGATGTTGGCTCAGTTGATGGTATTACTTTTTTCAATGATTCTAAATCAACTAATATTTTAGCGACTCAAAAAGCCTTGTCAGGTTTTGATAATCAACGGTTGATTTTAATAGCTGGTGGCTTAGATCGAGGAAATAGTTTTGATGAATTAGTGCCTGATTTAAAAGGCTTAAAAACCATGATAGTTTTAGGTGAAACAGCTGATAAGTTAGCTGATACAGCACAATCCATTGCTATTCCTGTAGAGTACGCCAAAGATGTTGATGATGCGACAAGAAAAGCATTTGAATTGGCTGAAGTCGGCGATACTGTTCTTCTAAGTCCTGCAAATGCTAGTTGGGATATGTACCAAAATTTTGAAGTTCGCGGAGATGAATTTTTGGCGACCTTCGCGTCCTTGAAAGGGGATTATCATGAGTAAAGGTAAAATTGTCTTGACAGGCGGCGGTTCCGTGGGTCACGTTACGCTTAATTTATTGTTGATTCCAAAATTCATTCAAGATGGCTGGGAAGTTCACTACATAGGTGATAAACATGGGATTGAATATGATGAAATCCAGCGACTAGATGAAAAAGTTGTTTTTCATGCTATTGCGACAGGAAAATTAAGACGCTATTTTTCATGGCAAAATGTAGGTGATATTTTCAAAGTAGGGTTTGGTATCCTCCAATCCTTGGTGATCATTGCTAGAATAAGACCCAAAGCTCTCTTTTCAAAGGGGGGCTTCGTTTCAGTGCCTCCAGTGATAGCAACTAAAGTACTAGGTGTTCCCGTCTTTGTTCATGAATCTGACTTGTCAATGGGCTTGGCTAATAAAATTGCTTATAAATTCGCAACAAAAATGTACACCACATTCGAACAAGAAGCTTCATTATCTAAAGCGGAGCATATTGGTGCGATTACTAAGGTAGAACCCTACTCAATTCAAGACGATCAAATGGTTGAGGAGATAAAAGCCCAGTTTGATCCTATGAAAAAGACGATTTTATTTGTGGGTGGTTCAGCTGGTGCCAAGGTTTTCAATGATTTCATCACGAATCATTTGAAAGAATTGACATCACTGTACAACATTATTAATATCTCTGGGGATTCTCAGCTTAATACGTTGGAGGAAAATCTTTTCCGTGTTGACTACGTCACAGATTTATACCAACCCCTAATGAATTTAGCGGACTTAGTTATTACTCGAGGTGGTTCAAATACCATTTTTGAATTAGTTGCTCTTCAAAAGTTGCATCTTATTATTCCACTTGGGAAAGAGGCTAGTCGTGGAGACCAACTTGAAAATGCTGATTACTTTGAAAAAAGAGGCTATGCTCTTCAATTGTCAGAAGAAGACTTATCTTTGATGACTTTAAACCAAAGACTTCAGGAATTACTTACTCATGCACCGCAATTTGAAGCGGCTATGCAAAATAGTCAAGAGTTAACCTCTCAACAAGCCTTCTATCTGAAATTGACAGAGTCTATTCAGAAGGCAAAAGGATAAAAAATGGTAAAAGATAAGGAAACGACTAAAGATTCTGAAAAGGATAAGCCAGTTCTAACCGAGTGGCAAAAACGCAATCAGGAATTTTTAAAGAAAAAAGAGCAAGATAAGACAGAACAAGAAGAAGCTGAAAAGCGTCTTCAGGAGCTTCGACGGTCACAATTTTTAGGGGATAAATCAGAGGATGATGAAAAGGCGTCAAAGCCTAAAAAAGTGAAAAAAAGTAAGGAAAAAACCAAAAAAGAACCAAAGCCTAAAAAAGTTAAGAAAAAAAATCCTCACCGTAACCGTTTTGCAGTTGTGATGTCACTAAGTGTTGTCATACTCTTGTTTTCAGCATTTATGATTAGCCCTTTGAGTACCTCAAAAAAGATTACTGTTTCAGGGCAACATTTCACTGATGAAGCTACGATTCAACAAGCTTCTGGGATAAAGGCTGATGATTATTTGTTTAGTGTCTTTATAAACCGAGACCAGATTGCAAAATCCATTGTAAAAAATGATCCATGGGTCAAGTCGGCTAAGCTTGGTTTTGAACTACCGAATCATTTTAAGATTAAGGTCAAAGAGGACAGGATTATAGCTTATCGTCAGCAAGAAGAGAGTTATTTTCCAATCCTATCAAACGGCGTTGTGGTTGATGAAGCTGCTCAAGATTTACCGAATCATTTTTTAAGTGTGAATTTAGACACAGAAAAAGATGTCAAGGAATTTATCAAAGCTAGACAATCCTTGAAAAAAACGATTCGTCGCAATATTAAATCTGTTTCAAAAGAAGGTTCTAAGTCAACAAAAGATCTGATCAGAATAAGTATGTATGACGGCAACACTGTTCTTATTCCTCTTTCAAAAATTAAGGAGAGACTGCCTTATTATAACCAAGTTGCTTCTAAGATGCTCGCAACACCAGGGACTATTGATATGGAGGTTGGAATATACGTCGCTGTTGAAGATGTTAGTTCACCAGAAGTTGCTGAAGAAAACTCAACTCCTACCCCAGAGCCTAATGATGGAGCATCAGAGGAGGCTACTCAAGGAGAAGATTTCCCTCAAGGAGTAACGAATTCTCAAGACACAGAAACGGAATTACTAACACAATAAAGATTGAAAAGAGATTTTACTTAGTTACATTTGTATAACAAAAAGCACAAAAGCTATTCATTTTGCGCTTTTTTATGGTATAATATGCTTTGAATGATTCCGCCCGTGCGTGGTTTTTAGAATAGTAAGTAATGGAAAGAATGAGAGGTTGGGTAATGGCAAGAAACGGCTTTTTTACGGGCTTAGATATCGGTACTAGCTCGATTAAAGTACTTGTTGCAGAATATATTGATGGCGAAATGAATGTTATCGGTGTGAGCAACGTAAAAAGTTCTGGTGTAAAGGATGGCATTATTGTTGACATCGATGCAGCAGCAAAAGAAATTAAATTAGCAATTGAACAAGCAGAAGAAAAATCAGGTATTTCAATTGAAAAAATAAACGTTGGATTGCCGGCAAATCTGTTGCAAATTGAGCCTACACAGGGAATGATTCCTGTTACGAGTGAATCAAAAGAAATCAAAGATGAAGATGTTGAAAGTGTTGTAAAATCTGCATTAACTAAAAGCATCACCCCAGAACGTGAGGTGATTTCTTTAGTTCCCGAGGAATTCATCGTAGATAGCTTTCAAGGAATTCGTGACCCACGTGGTATGATGGGGATTCGCCTAGAAATGCGTGGTCTTCTCTACACAGGACCAACAACAATTTTACATAATCTTCGTAAAACAGTTGAACGTGCTGGTATTTCTGTTGAAAATATTATCATTTCTCCATTAGCAATGACTAAGTCAGTTCTAAATGAAGGTGAACGTGAATTTGGTGCAACAGTTATTGACATGGGAGGAGGTCAGACGACAGTAGCCACTATGAGAGCTCAAGAATTGCAGTACACCAACATCTATCCAGAAGGTGGCGAATATGTCACTAAAGATATTTCAAAAGTCTTAAAAACATCACTACAGATAGCAGAAGCTTTGAAATTTAATTTTGGGAATGCCAATGTCAGAGAAGCTAGTGCAACAGATAGTGTTCAAGTTGAGGTTGTCGGAAGTGACACTCCAGTTGATGTAACGGAAAAATACCTTGCGGAAATAATTTCAGCTCGGATTAAACATGTTTTAGAGCGTGTTAAGCAAGATTTGGAACGCGGTCGCTTGCTAGAACTTCCTGGAGGAATTGTCATCGTTGGTGGTGGCGCTATTTTACCAGGAGTCGTAGAAATAGCGCAAGAGGTGTTTGGTACTAAAGTAAAACTTTTTGTCCCACATCAAGTTGGTATCCGCAATCCAATGTTTGCTAATGTTATTGGCTTGGTTGAGTATGTTGGAACTTTGACTGATGTTGATATTATCGCTCAGTCAGCGGTTACAGGAGAAGAAATTCTTCGTCGCAAACCTATTGATCTTGGTTCAAACTATACAATGCCAACTCAGCAACAGCAACCCCTTCAAAATGATTTTGCCTTTAGTGATGCAAACCGTTTTGACGAAGAAGTAAATATTCAAGAAGCACCTAAGCCAAGCGAACCAAAACAGAATATTGGTGATCGAGTTCGTGGACTCTTTGGTAGTATGTTTGATTAAAAAGTGAGGAATAAAAATGTCATTTTCATTTGATACAGCGTCTATGCAAGGTGCCATCATTAAAGTTATCGGAGTTGGTGGCGGTGGCGGAAATGCCATTAACCGTATGATTGATGAGGGTCTTGCTGGCGTAGAATTTATTGCAGCAAATACTGATATCCAGGCCTTAAGTTCATCGAAAGCTGAAACAGTTATTCAGTTGGGGCCTAAATTAACACGTGGACTTGGTGCTGGAGGACAACCTGAGGTTGGACGCAAAGCCGCTGAAGAAAGTGAAGAAGTTTTAACGGAAGCTCTTACCGGCGCAGACATGGTATTTATTACTGCAGGTATGGGGGGAGGATCAGGTACTGGTGCGGCCCCTGTTATAGCTCGTATTGCTAAAAGCTTGGGGACTCTTACTGTAGCTGTCGTAACCCGTCCTTTCGGTTTCGAAGGTAATAAACGTGGAAACTTTGCTATTGAGGGTATCCAAGAGTTGCGTGAGCAAGTAGATACACTTCTTATCATTTCAAATAATAATTTGCTTGAAATTGTTGATAAGAAAACACCACTTCTTGAAGCACTTAGTGAGGCTGATAATGTTCTCCGTCAAGGTGTACAAGGGATTACCGATTTAATTACAAGCCCAGGTCTTATTAACCTTGACTTTGCCGATGTTAAAACTGTTATGGCCAATAAAGGGAATGCACTTATGGGGATCGGTATTGGTTCAGGTGAGGAGCGTATTGTTGAGGCTGCTCGTAAAGCTATATACTCTCCACTACTAGAAACAACTATTGATGGTGCAGAAGACGTTATTGTCAACGTTACCGGTGGTCTTGATATGACACTTATTGAAGCTGAAGAAGCATCTGAAATTGTTGGTCAAGCTGCAGGAAATGGTGTTAATATTTGGCTTGGTACGTCTATTGATGACACACTTAAAGATGAAATCCGTGTTACTGTAGTAGCAACTGGTGTACGTCAAGATCGCACAGAACAAGTAACAGGTATCCGTTCAACACCTCGTACCTTCAATACTCAAGCGCCATCACAACCTTCAACTGGTCAATATGATAATCAACGCTCTGAAGAGTCAACCCCATCCTTTGATCGTCGTCAAATGAATTTTGATATGGCGCAAAATGTTGATATGCCTTCTTCACCACGTGCCCCTCAAACTGATTTTAATCAACCAAATCAAAATTCTGCCTTTGGTAATTGGGATCTTCGTCGGGATAATATTGCTCGTCCGACAGAAGGTGAATTGGATGGTAAGTTGAATATGTCAACTTTCTCAGGGGCCTCTGAAGTGGATGATGAACTTGATACTCCGCCATTCTTTAAGAACCGTTAAGACTAGAAATGGATTTAGCAAAAAATAAAACAGAGATTTTCAATAATGTTGACAATTTCAGTAAGTCATCTATTAGAACTCAAGATGTGAAAATTATTGCAGTTACAAAGTATGTTGGAACAGAAGTAGCAAGTCAATTGATTGAGACTGGTGTCAGACACATTGGAGAGAATCGTGTTGATAAATTTTTGGATAAATACCATGCCTTAGCGGATTATCCAGTGACTTGGCATTTGATTGGCAGTCTTCAGCGCCGTAAGGTCAAAGATATCATAAACTTTGTTGATTATTTTCATGCTTTAGATTCCGTTAAGTTAGCACAGGAAATTGATAAGCGAGCCGATCATGTGATCAATTGCTTTTTACAAGTTAACCTTTCAGGGGAAATGACTAAGCATGGTTTTTTCAAAGATGATATTGATCAAGCTTTGATGGAAATAGCGGAGCTGCCTAATATTAATTTAGTTGGCTTAATGACGATGGCTCCTTTCGAAGCTAGTCAAGCAGAGCTTGAGAGTTTATTTGAAGCAACTTATCAGTTGAAGGAAGAAATAAGAGCGCGAAAAATAAAGAATATACCGATGACAGAGTTGAGCATGGGAATGAGTGGTGATTATTCTATAGCCATCAAACATGGTGCAACATTTGTTAGAATTGGTACAGCGTTCTTTCGATAGGAGAGACTAAAATGGCATTAAAAGATAGATTCGAAAAAATGATTTCTTATTTTGATACAGATGAGGTTAGTGATGTCGAGGAATTTGAAGAAGCACTACCTCAGCAAGCTGATCGAAGAGGCGAAGCAACTTCTAACCCTTTAGGATCACAAGAGAGAGTATCAAGATCTGCTAATCAATCAGCTAATCCAAATCAAAGACAAGGGCAGTCGAGATCTCAAAGAGTGGTTTCAACACCTCAACCTAATTCTCGTGAACACTTATCTTCAACTAACCAATATGGAAGAGAACAGATGAATCATCAGTCACAAAAACAAACACAACACCAGGTATCTGCTCAACCGACAATTGCATTGAAATATCCTCGTAAATATGAGGATGCAACTGAAATTGTTGATTTATTGGCTAGCAATGAATGTGTTTTGATTGATTTTCAATATATGCTGGAAGCACAAGCACGACGATGCTTAGACTTTGTTGATGGTGCAAGCCGTGTCTTATCCGGTAATCTTCAAAAAGTAGGTTCTTCTATGTATCTATTAACACCTCAATTTGTAGTTGTTGATGTTGAGGAGATGACAATACCAAACGCTGGTCAAGATGTGAATTTTGACTATGACATGAAACGACGTTGATATGCTTTTATTATATTTTATTCTAGTTAGAGTAGTACGAATTTATTCGACACTTTTAGTAATCTATGCTTTACTCTCTTGGTTTCCAGGAGCTTATCAAACAAAATTAGGGCAAATTCTTGTTTCTATAGTTGAGCCAACTCTGGTCCCATTTAGACGCTTAGGACTTCAGTTTGGTGGAATAGATTTGACGATTGTTGCAGTTTTCTTTGTATTACAATTATTACTTAGACTCTTTTCTTACTTACTATTATTCTAATGGAAAAACAATCGCAACACCTTTACCAACATTATGATGTCAGTGAATATGCCTTTATCGACAAAGTTCAAGATATGATTCATTCTGTTGAGAATACTTACAGTTTTCATTTAACCGACTTTCTTGATCCTAGACAGGAAGTTATTGCTAATGAGCTAGTATCTCAGACAACTTTGACATTTTATTCAAGTCGTGATATCCTTACCGAGGAGTATCATAGGGTCATTATTGCTCCAGATTATTATCAACTAAATGTCGATGATTTTGAAATAAGTTTACTCAATATCCATTATTCTAAAAAGTTTAACCATCTTAGTCATTCTCAAATTATGGGGAGTTTGATTAATCAATTAGGTATTAAACGCTCTGTTTTTGGAGATATTTTAGTTAATGGTGATGAGGCACAGATATTTCTTGAAAAATCTATGGTTAGCTATTTTGAAACAAATGTTAGCAAAATTGCGAAGGTTCCGGTTAGACTCCAAGAGGTGTCATTTGATCAAAAAATTGAACATTTGGAGGAGGGACAAGAGCAACTCTATCTAGTGTCAAGTTTGAGACTAGATAAAGTCATTGCTGCAGTTCATAAATTACCAAGGCAGACTAGTCAAAAGTTGATTCAGTCCCAGAAAGTAAAAGTTAATCATAAACTAACGACGAAAGCGACTGAAACAGTACTTGTTAATGACTTACTCAGTGTTAGAGGTTACGGTAGGTGCCGTATTATTTCAGACAATGGTATAACGTCAAAAGGAAAATATAAATTGGTCGTCAAAAAAATTAGACAGAAATAGAGGAGGTTGTAATGGCTATTACAGCACTTGATATTAAAGATAAAACATTTAAACTAAAATTCCGTGGTTATAGCGAAGAAGAAGTTAATGAATTTTTAGACATCGTTGTTGATGACTTTGAAAAATTAACGCATGAGAATCGAGCACAAGAAGCAAAAATCAAAATGCTAGAAGAAAAATTGGCTTATTTTGATGAAATGAAAGAATCGTTAAGCCAGTCAGTAATTTTGGCACAAGAAACAGCTGAAAAAGTGAAAGCTTCAGCTCGTACCGAATCTGATAATATTCTGACGCATGCAAATAATCAAGCGGTGCTTCTTCTTGAAGAATCGAAGCAAAAGGCAAATGATATGTTGCGTGAAGCTGCTGAGGAAGCTAAACGAGTTGCTGTTGGAACTGAAGATTTGAAACGTCAAACACGTGTTTTCCATCAACGTTTATTATCATCTGTTGAAAGTCACTTAGCTCTTGTGAATTCACCGGAGTGGGATGAGTTATTTCAGCCAACAGCCTCCTATATTCAAAACTCAGATGTTGCTTTTAGAGAAGTTGTTGAGTCAGTTCTTGAGAGTAATCATGATGTTCCACAGATGGCTGATACATCATCTATTGATGCGACACGTCAATTTTCACCAGAAGAAATGGCAGAATTACAACGTCGTGTCGAAGAGAGTAATCGTCAGCTAGAGGAGACAATTGCTGATCAAATGCCCTTGTTAACAGACGATATTTTGCTTGATATTAGTTCTTCTGAGGACTTTTCTTTTGAATCAGAGTTGTCAGACGAGTCATTGAGTTTTGAAGAAACCAACGAATTACTTTTAGACTCTGAAGTAGAGAGTGATGGCTCTAGCAATCTTAAGGAAGATGATTCTGAGTTAAACTTAAATGAAACACAAACTTTTAAATTGAATTTTAAAGATTAAGAAAAACACGATTTTTTAAGTAAATGCCAAGCGAGCAGGAGTTGGTGTAAGTCCTGCCATACCTATTTAAAAAATTATCATTTTCTTTGATTTTAACTGAATGAAGTAAGTTAAAAGGAATGAGCCTCCTTATCAGCTCAAGAGGGAGAATACTCGTCTATTTTAGTAAGCTTTTAGCTTTGTAAAATGACATAATAGTATTTTCTGAATTAAGGTGGTACCACGAGCTTTCGTCCTTTTTAGGATGAAAGTTTTTTATTTTTTGAGGAGTTTTATATGAAATTAAAAGATACTTTAAATCTTGGAAAAACAGCCTTTCCGATGCGCGCAGGTCTTCCAAATAAAGAACCACAATGGCAAGCGGCCTGGGAAGAAGCGGCTATCTATCAAAAGCGTCAAGAATTGAATGAAGGCAAACCTTCTTTTCATCTTCATGATGGCCCTCCCTATGCTAACGGTAACATTCACGTTGGCCATGCTTTGAATAAAATTTCAAAAGATATTATTGTGCGTTCCAAATCGATGTCTGGATTTTCTGCCCCATACGTACCTGGATGGGATACTCATGGACTTCCTATTGAACAAGTGTTGGCTAAACAAGGCGTAAAACGTAAAGAGATGGATTTGGCTGAATACCTTGACATGTGTCGTCAATATGCTCTTTCACAAGTTGATAAACAACGTGATGATTTTAAACGTTTAGGTGTTTCAGCAGATTGGGAAAATCCGTACATTACACTTGATCCAAAATTTGAAGCTGATCAAATTCGTGTCTTTGGAGCCATGGCTGACAAAGGTTATATCTATCGAGGTGCTAAACCAGTCTACTGGTCTTGGTCATCTGAATCTGCCCTTGCTGAAGCAGAAATCGAGTACCATGATATTGATTCAACATCACTTTACTATGCCAACAAGGTTAAAGATGGTAAAGGTGTTCTTGATACGAATACTTATATCGTTGTTTGGACTACAACACCATTTACAATCACGGCCTCACGTGGTTTAACCGTTGGGGCAGACTTAGATTACTTAGTTGTTAAAGCAGCTAATGATGACCGGAAATTTGTTTTAGCAGAAGCCCTTGTTGATACACTTGCTGAAAAATTTGGTTGGGAATCTTTTGATGTACTTGAGCGTCATAAAGGTTCAGTATTAGAATATATCGTTACAGCTCATCCTTGGGATGAAGCAGTTGATGAATTAGTGATTCTTGGTGATCACGTTACAACAGATTCAGGTACTGGTATTGTCCATACTGCTCCATCATTTGGTGAAGATGACTATAATGTTGGTATGAAATACGACCTTGAAGTTTATGTGACCGTAAATGAGCGTGGTCTCATGAATGAGTTGGCTGGCCCTGATTTTGAAGGTCAATTTTATGATAAAGTTGTACCAACTGTTCTCGAAAAATTAGGCGATTTGCTGCTTGCCAAAGAAGTGATTAATCACTCATACCCATTTGACTGGCGGACGAAAAAACCAATCATCTGGCGTGCTGTTCCACAATGGTTTGCATCTGTTGCTAAATTCCGTCAAGAAATCCTTGATGAAATTGACAAAACAATTTTCCACCCATCTTGGGGGAAAACACGTCTTTATAATATGATTCGTGACCGTAGCGATTGGGTTATTTCACGTCAACGGTCATGGGGTGTTCCACTTCCAATCTTCTATGCTGAAGATGGCACAGCTATCATGACCAAAGAAGTCACTGATCATGTTGCAGACTTGTTTGCTGAATATGGTTCTGTCATTTGGTGGCAACGTGATGCTAAGGACTTGCTGCCAGAAGGATTTAGCCATCCAGGTTCTCCAAATGGTGAATTTACGAAGGAAACAGATATCATGGATGTCTGGTTTGATTCAGGTTCATCATGGAATGGCGTTATGAATGCTCGTGAGAACCTATCATATCCAGCAGACCTCTATCTTGAAGGTTCTGACCAATATCGTGGTTGGTTTAACTCATCTCTCATTACCTCTGTAGCGGTCAACGGACATGCACCTTACAAAGGTGTCCTATCTCAAGGTTTTGTTCTTGATGGTAAGGGTGAAAAAATGTCTAAATCTAAAGGCAATATCATTTCACCTAACGATGTAGCAAAACAATATGGTGCTGAAATCCTTCGTCTTTGGGTAGCATCTGTTGATACTGATAATGACGTTCGTGTGTCTATGGATATCCTTGGCCAAGTTTCTGAAACTTACCGTAAAATCCGTAATACCTTACGTTTCTTACTTGCAAATACACATGATTATAACCCTTCAACTGATGCCGTTTCTTACCAAAACTTAGGTGCTGTCGATAAATACATGACGATCAAATTTAACAAACTTGTTGAAGTAATCAATAAAGCTTATGAAGCTTATGATTTTATGGCTATCTACAAAGCGGTTGTTAACTTTGTAACGGTTGATTTATCAGCCTTCTATCTTGATTTCGCTAAAGATGTAGTTTATATTGAGGCAGCAAATAGCCCAGAGCGTCGCCGTATGCAGACTGTTTTCTATGATATCTTGGTTAAAATCACTAAGTTATTGACACCAATCTTGCCTCATACAGCAGAGGAAATCTGGTCATACTTGGAGCATGAAGAGGAAGAATTTGTTCAGCTATCAGAAATGCCAGCAGCTCAAACGTTTGAAGGGCAAGAAGCTATCTTAGAAGAATGGGATGGCTTCATGGAATTCCGTACGCAGGCTCAAAAAGCTCTTGAAGAGGCACGTAATGCTAAGGTTATTGGTAAATCTTTAGAAGCACATTTGACTGTTTACGCAAGTGAAGAGATGAAAGCTTTGTTAGCGTCATTGGATAGTGATATTGCACTCTTATTGATCGTATCTCAATTAACGATTGCAGATGAAGCTGATAAACCAGCTGATGCTGTTGCTTTTGAAGGTGTTGCCTTCAGTGTTGAGCGAGCAGAAGGAGAAGTTTGTGAACGTTCTCGTCGCATCGACCCAACAACTCATATGCGGTCATACGGTGTCATGGTTTGTGATGCCAGCGCTAAAATCATCGAAGAAAACTTCCCTGAAGCAGTAGCTGAAGGATTTGAAGTTAAAGCCTAATGATTAAGAAATACCTCTCTCCCAACTCTAGCAACTGATCTAGAAAAAATAAATGAGAGAGGCTTGGCAAAAAGCTATAACACAGAAAAACGACTTAGAATAGCGTTGTAAAAAACGTTGATTCTAAGCCGTTTTACATTGTCTCCTTTTTAGGCTCTTTGTCAACTGTAGTGGGTTGATGTCAGCTATATTCTAGAGAGGACCAGTTTGGTCTTCTCTTTTTTAATGTTTAGTGCAATGAGAATCCGTTTTTTAGGCTCTTCGTCAACTGTAGTGGGTA
>NZ_JBLOJT010000046.1:0-13065 GCF_047785745.1 Streptococcus pluranimalium
CTTTTTAAAAGCAGTTTCGGAATTAGGAACTGCTTTTTTGGGCTCTTTGTCAACTGTAGTGCGTGAGCTAAAGGTTTTATGTAAAGAACAGGAGCATAGACTTTTACCTTTTCCTTCATACATGCCTAAATGTAACATCATAGAAAATATGAGATTATATCAAAAAACACCTTAGAAAAGTATTATCATTCAACAATATTTTTCTGAGGTGTTTTTGTCTTATTCTTGTTTCAGCTGATAAAAATAGATAGGATAGGTGGTTGGCATTGAGAATGGGTGGAAATAAATAACCACTTTCATTTGATGAAAGTGGTTTTTGTAAAACTGGATTATTCCGCAGCGTTTGCGTCTTTGAGACCGTATTTTTTGTTGAAACGGTCCACACGTCCGTCTGCTTGTGTGAATTTTTGACGTCCAGTGTAGAATGGGTGTGAATCAGAAGAGATTTCAACACGGATAAGTGGGTAAGTTGTACCGTCAACTTCAACAGTTTCGTTACTTTCTTTAGTTGAACCGCTGATAAATTGGTAACCAGTAGTTGTATCTAAGAAAACAACTGGACGGTAGTTAGGATGGATATCTTTTTTCATTGTTAATGGTTCCTTTCTGCCATAGCAATTTGCTTGCCATAGTTATTAACCATTTTATTCTAACAAAACTTATGACAGATGACAAGGTTTTTATACCTTTTTATAAAAAAAAACTCTATCATTTTCACAACTTATGTGATAAACTAAAAGAGTTGTTTAGGCAACCCTTGGTGCTTACTTTCCTTTCACCAAGCATATTACATACGGTATAACTGTTAAAGGAGAAAAAATGAAAAATCTAACAACTCGTGATTACGTTCATATTGCCTTAGTGGCTGCACTATATGTCGTTTTAACCATCACTCCCCCACTTAATGCCATATCTTATGGTGCCTATCAGTTTCGTGTCTCTGAGATGCTTAACTTTTTAGCCTTTTACAATCCCAAGTATATCCTCGCAGTAACATTAGGATGTATGATTGCAAACTTCTATAGTTTTGGCATGGTTGATGTATTTGTAGGAGGTGTTTCTACCTTAGTCTTTGTGACTTTAGGTGTTTACCTCTTTAAAAAGTATCAACAAGAAACAATTGTTAACGGTCTCTTTAATAAAGCCTTTTTCTACTTTTCATTCTTCTTTGCTGCATCAATGTTTACTGTAGCGCTTGAGTTGAAAATAGTTGCTCAGGTACCATTCTTCTTAACCTGGTTTACAACAGGGATTGGAGAGTTGGCTTCTCTATTGATTGGGTCACTAGTTATTAGTAGTATTGCTAAACGTATTGACTTGACTATCTAGACTATTAAAGCTATCTCCGGATAGTTTTTTTTATTTGTCATTTTCAATCAATCTAATCGCAAAAAAGTTTATGACTTATGCTAAAATAGAAATATGGAAAAACGTATGAAAGAGTTGGTTGAAAAGCTCAACCAGTACGCTAAAGAATACTACACGCAAGACAATCCGTCTGTCTCTGATGCCGACTATGACAAGGCTTATCGAGAATTAGTTGATTTGGAGAAACAGTATCCAGAGTTTATTCAAGAAAATAGCCCAACTCATCGTGTGGGCGGTCTTATTTTATCGGGTTTTGAAAAATATCAGCATATTTATCCTCTATATAGTTTACAAGATGCCTTTTCAAGAGAAGAGTTAGATCTTTTTGATGTACGTGTTAAAAAGGAATTCCCCAAAGCTAGCTATGTTGCCGAATTAAAAATTGATGGTTTATCGATTTCTTTGACCTATCAAAATGGTAGCTTGGTGACTGGTTCGACGCGTGGTGATGGAACTATCGGCGAAAATATCACTGAAAATCTCAAGCGTGTTAAAGATATTCCGCTAAAATTAGAACAAGCCATTGACATAACAGTCAGAGGGGAGGCTTATTTGCCTAGAGCCTCTTTTGCCTCTATTAATCTAGAACGTCAAGAAAATGGTGAAACAGAGTTTGCTAATCCCAGAAATGCAGCAGCTGGTACTTTGCGTCAGTTGGATACAAGTATTGTTTCCAAGCGTAATCTAGCGACCTTTCTTTATCAAGAAGCTAGTCCTAGTCAGCAGGGGACTCAAGAGGAGGTGCTTAGCCATCTGTCTTCGCTTGGTTTTTCAGTTAATCAAGAACGCTTTATCAGCTCCTCTATAGATGAGATTTGGAGCTTTATTCAAAGTGTTCAAGAACATCGCGATCAGCTTCCTTACGATATTGATGGCATTGTTATTAAAGTCAATGATTTGCATATTCAGGAGGAATTAGGTTTTACGGTTAAAGCGCCTAAATGGGCGATTGCCTATAAGTTTCCGGCTGAAGAAAAAGAAGCCCAACTTTTATCCGTTGATTGGACGGTTGGGCGTACAGGTGTCGTGACTCCAACAGCTAATTTAACCCCAGTTAAACTAGCAGGTACAACAGTTAGTCGGGCTACCTTGCATAATGTAGATTATATTAGTGAAAAGGATATCCGTATTGGTGACTCTGTTATTGTCTATAAAGCTGGAGATATTATCCCTGCTGTTTTACGTGTTAATATGGACAAACGAACCCATCAAGAACCATTACCTATTCCATCAGTTTGCCCATCGTGTGCTAGCGACTTGGTGCACTTGAAAGAAGAAGTAGCTCTTCGTTGTATCAATCCACTCTGTCCAAATCTCATTCAGCGAAGTCTGGAACATTTTTCAAGTCGAAATGCCATGAATATTTCTGGTTTAGGACCAACAGTTGTTGAAAAACTGTATGAAGCACAGTTGGTAAAAGATGTCGCTGATATTTACCAGATATCTGTTGATGACTTATTAACCCTGCCAAATATCAAGGAGAAATCCGCAGAAAAACTCTACCAAGCTATTCAGAATTCAAAAGCCAATTCAGCTGATAAATTATTATTTGGTTTAGGTATTCGTCATGTTGGTGCCAAAGCGAGTCGTCTCATGTTGGAAGAATTTGGCACAATTCCTCATTTGGCACAAGCTCCGGAAGAAGCAATAGCTGCAATTGATGGTTTGGGAGCTGTTATTGCTGAATCAGTACATAACTATTTTGCTAAAGATGAGGCAGTCGTCCTCTTGAGAGAACTAGAAGAAGCCGGTGTCAACCTAGACTATCTTGGAAAAAAAGTCTCTAAAGATGCTCAATTATCAGGTATGACAGTGGTCTTAACTGGAAAATTAGAACAACTAACGCGAAATGACGCCAAAGAAAAATTAGAAGCTCTGGGTGCCAAAGTTACCGGTTCTGTCTCTAAAAAGACTGACTTGCTCATTGCTGGAGCTGATGCTGGTAGTAAGCTTGAAAAGGCTAGGTCTTTGGGGATTCGTATTGAATCAGAAGAGTGGTTAAGCGCTTTGTAAAATCAAAGAGATACCTAGATGAAGGAGAATGTATGACAAAACAAAAAAGGGCGCGTTTGATTTATAACCCAACTTCAGGTCAAGAAATCATGAAAAAAAACGTGGCTAAAGTGTTAGATATTTTAGAAGGTTATGGCTATGAAACGTCTGCTTTTCGAACAACTGCAAAGCCCAATTCAGCTCGTGATGAGGCTCGCCGTGCAGCTAAAGCAGGGTTTGATTTAGTGATTGCAGCGGGTGGTGATGGCACTATCAATGAAGTTGTTTCTGGTATGGCTCCCCTTGAAAAGCGTCCCAAAATGGCTATTATTCCGACAGGAACAACTAATGATTTTGCTAGAGCCTTAAAAATCCCTCGTAGTAATCCTGTAAAAGCAGCAGAATTAATCGGTAAAAATCAAACTTTAAAAATGGACATTGGACTAGCTGAAACAGAAAAGTATTTCATTAATATTGCAGCAGCTGGAACTTTGACAGAACTTACTTATAGTGTGCCGAGCCAATTAAAAACGATTTTTGGTTATTTAGCTTACTTAGCCAAGGGAGTTGAGCTCCTACCACGTGTTCGTAATAGTCAGGTGAAAATCATATATGACCATGGTGTTTTTGAAGGCCAGGCTTCTATGATTTTTGCAGCCATCACTAACTCAGTTGGCGGTTTTGAAACAATTGCACCTGATGCAAAACTAGATGATGGAAAGTTCACACTTATCGTCGTAAAAACAGCTAACTTATTTGAAATCATTCATCTCATTCGCCTAGTTTTACAAGGTGGTAAACATATTGATCACCCTCTAATCGAGTATATAAAAACAAACGAATTGACCATAGAGCCACAAAGTCACCAGCGGATGATGATTAATCTGGATGGAGAGTATGGTGGCGATGCCCCAATAAAACTTAAAAATTTAAAGAATCATATTACATTCTTCGCCAATACGGATGAAATTTCTGATGATGCTATGATGCTTAATACAGAAGATTTGGCTATGGAAGCTATTGCACAGAAATTTGCGCATGAAGTGGAAGATTTTGAGGAGAAAGAAGGAATTGATGAACATTTGTAAAACTCAAAATACAGTGATTGTTCATTATCATCGCCGCCAGGGTAATTATTTTGACTTGAGTTTGTGGCGATGGCTTGATAATGAATGGGGCCGAGATGTTCAGTTTTTAAGGTATGATAGTTTTGGGGCTGTTGCCATTTTAGAATTTGATGCACTGCCTCATCAACATCATGTTTATGTCATGGCCAAAAATCAAAACTGGAGTTATAAAAGCTTAGAATATCGCATTAACAAGCTAGCGGGTGCTAATAAGACTGAAGTTTGGATTGTTGATGGTGATGAGATGCTCTATTACTCAAGGCAAGCTGCAGTAGCTAGCAAATATTATGCTAGACGAAAAGTACGTGGCTTTGATATGGCAGTCAACGCTAAGGTTTTCGATAAAGAGTGGGGCTTTGATGGTTGGCTTGGGGCAAAATATAGTAAAGAAGCTACAAGCTTTAGACTTTGGGCACCTACTGCTGAAAAAGTTGAACTGGTTTTGTATCATTCTACTTCGGAAACAGCCAGTGTGGATCAGGTTATGATGATGCACCGTGGAACGGGTCGTGATTTAGAAAATCATCAAGAAAATACGCAAGGTGTTTGGCAGCTGACAGTGACTGATGATTTAAACTATAGGGCTTATGTTTACCGTGTTTATCATCGCAGAAGAACCTTCTCAGATACAAGAGATCCTTATTCGACTGCTACAACAGCTAATGGCCGCAGGTCTATTGTCATTAATCCTGAGCTGATGTCGCCAGAAGGATTTAGTATTAAACATGGGCAAGAGGCTCACTGGCGAATAGAGAATCCGAACCAAGCTGTTATTACTGAAATGCATATTCGTGATTTTACAAAATCACCTTCTTCTGGGGTTCGGAAAGAGCATCGGGGGAAATACTTAGGAGCCATTGAAAAAGGGACCACTAATCGTTTTGGTGATAAGACAGGTTTTGATTATCTTAAGGAGTTAGGGACATCTTATATTCAGCTTCAGCCTATTTTTGATCATCATCAAACCTTTGATAGCAATGGTGATTATGCTTACAATTGGGGCTATGATCCTGAAAATTATAATGTCCCAGAAGCTAGTTTCTCTAGCAACCCTCATGAACCCTTATCACGTATTCATGAGTTAAAACAACTCATCCAGACCTATCATGATGCAGGGATTGGTGTGATTATGGATGTGGTCTATAACCATACCTTCTCTAATGTTGACTCTGCCTTTCAACTAACCGTACCAGACTACTATTATCGAATGAATCCTGATGGCACATTTCAAAATGGAACGGGCGTTGGTAACGAAACGGCTAGTGAAAAAGAGATGTTCCGAAAATATATGCTGGATTCCATTCGTTATTGGATTGAAGCCTATAATATTGACGGTTTCCGTTTTGATCTGATGGGGATTCACGATGTTGAAACAATGACAATGATTCGAGAGATGATTGATACTATCGATCCTAGAATCCTTGTATATGGTGAAGGTTGGGATATGGGGCAAGGTCTCATGCCTGAAAATAAGGCGATAAAGACTAATGCGTCACAAATGCCAGGAATTGGATTTTTTAATGATGATCAACGAGATGCCATTAAAGGAGCTGAAATTTATGGTGAACTGACGCATGGATTTGTATCTGGAGCAGCGACAGAGGATATTGTCGCTAAAGCTATTTTAGGTAGTGATGAGTTGGTCGATTACATCGCTCCGAATCAAGTTTTAAACTATGTAGAAGCTCATGATAATTACAATCTAAATGATCTTTTATGGACCTTACATCCAGCAGATGATCAAAGCGTACATATCAAACGCGTTCAACTAGCAACGGCGCTCAACCTTTTATCACAAGGTATGTGCTTTATGCAGATTGGTCAAGAGTTTTTAAGAACGAAGCTGGTTGGGACTGGAAATGAAGGTGAACTTACTTCGCAAGATTTACAGCATGCTATGAATTCTTACAATGCCCCTGATGTTGTTAATCAGATTGATTGGGATTTAGTGACTTATCACAAGGAGACTGTTAACTTTGTTCGGCAGTTAATTTCTTTGAAAACAAGGGATAAAGCCTTTTCTTGGACAAGTTTCAGCGACATTAGACGTCATATCTATATTGAGACAGCTCTTCCAGCATCTGGCTATATTAGTTATACGATGGCTGGGAATCACAATTACCGCATTATTCTCAATACTAATGAAAAAAAATTGAATATTTCAATAACAAAAGACAAAAAGTATGATATACTATTTTAAACTATAAAACAGTCATGATATCTCTATCATATATTTGTTTTGTTGGATCTTTGACAGACACCGATACCCCTACATTAGCATAGGGGTATTTTTGTTTTTTTAAGATGGCTATTTTCTTGGTGAGTTCTTAGGTAGACTGATAATCATATATTTTTTAGTAAAAAATGACAGATAATTCAGAATTTTAGTTTTTTTATAAGAGAGGGAGGTGCTATGGATAGAGATGGGCATCTTTATACCTTGGGTATAGGAGAAAATTATCATTTACAAGATTTTTTAGGTGCGCATGAGGCTCTTGAAGATGGTCAAACGGGCTATTATTTTAGGGTTTGGGCCCCAAATGCTGAAAATGTCAAGATTATTGGTGATTTTACAGGTTGGTATGATTTCCCGTTACCGTTAAAACGTCATGAATCAGGAGTTTGGGAAGGACATAGCCCGTATGCTCAGGCAGGTCAGATTTACAAGGTTTTAGTCCAAAGGCAAGGAGGACAGGTTCTTGAAAAGATTGACCCTTTTGCTCGCTATCTTGAAAATCGCCCTAGTACTGGAGCTGTTTTACAAAAAGCGTTGAGCAGGAAGGGGAAAGATGGCCTGTGGATGGGACGCCGAAAACGTTTTGGCTTTAAAGAACGACCGGTCAATATTTATGAAGTACATACTGGCTCTTGGAAGACGGATGAGTCGGGGAATCCTTATACTTTTGAACGACTGCGAGAAGAACTCATTCCCTACCTGGTCGAGATGAATTATACGCATGTTGAATTTCTTCCTTTAATGGCACATCCCTTGGGGATGAGTTGGGGCTATCAGTTGATGGGATACTTCGCTTTTGAGCATTCTTACGGCACCCCTGAAGCCTTCAAAGATTTTGTAGAAGCCTGTCACCTACACAATATAGGTGTCATTGTCGATTGGGTACCAGGTCATTTCACCCAGAATGATGATGCCTTGGCGTACTATGACGGCACACCAACTTTTGAATACCAAGATCCAGATCGAGCACGAAATGTTGGTTGGGGGGCACTTAACTTTGATCTCGGTAAAAATCAAGTTCAATCCTTCTTGATTTCTTCCATTCTCTATTGGATTGAAGCTTTCCATATTGATGGTATTAGGGTTGATGCTGTGACTAATATGCTCTATCGAGATTTTGATCAAGGACCATGGACACCTAACAAATATGGTGATAATCGTAATCTTGAAGGGATTGCCTTTCTGAAAAAAATGACTCAAGTAGTGAAAAGTTATCATCCTAATGTCATGTTGATTGCTGAGGAATCTTCTTCGACCATTCCCATCACTAAGCCTGTTGATGAGGGAGGTCTCGGTTTTGACTATAAGTGGAATATGGGATGGATGAATGATATCCTCAAATTCTATGAAGAGGACCCTATTCATCGTAAAAATGATTTTAACTTAGTCACTTTCAGTTTTATGTATTCCTTTAAGGAAAATTACATTCTACCATTCTCACATGATGAAGTGGTTCATGGCAAGAAAAGCATGATGCACAAGATGTGGGGGGACCGCTATAACCAATTTGCTGGACTCCGTAATCTTTATGCTTATCAGATTTTCCATCCTGGTAAAAAATTACTTTTCATGGGTTCAGAATTTGGCCAATTTTTAGAATGGAAGTCACATGAGCAACTCGAATGGCAGAATCTTGAAGATCCCCTCAACCAAAAAATGCAATTTTTCACCAGTCAACTCAATCGTTTTTATAAAGACCACAAGGCGCTTTGGCAGATTGATGATTCCTACGATGGGATAGATATTATTGATGCTGATAACAAAGAAGAAACGGTTTTGACCTTTGCAAGACAAAACAAAAAAGGTGAACTCCTCCTTGGGATTTTCAATATGACCCCAGTTGAAAGGCGAAATTATACGGTTGGTGTCCCACTTGCAGGTATCTATGAAGAAGTCATTAATACAGAACTGGAGATTTATGGAGGGACTTGGACTAAAGGAAATTCACCTCAAAAAACAGTAAAAACTAAGTGGAAGGATTATGACCAAACGATCAGTTTCACCTTACCTGCCCTAGGCGCGAGTATCTGGAAAGTTAAAAGACGCTTGAAATAGTTTAGAATTTATAATCACAGATGGAGGTTTCCTCTCAGATCTAATAGTCACTCAATCATCGTTAGATGGTTTTGAAATATAACAGTATGCCTGCAAAAGTTTATACTTTTAATTCAAAATCTGAATATAGAATTATGGTTCGAGGTTTAGATTTTCATTGAGTATTACTTTGATTGATGCAGATTTTTAGCACAAGCTATATTCGTCAAAAGGCTAGGGTTAACAAAGTGTTATAGCTGCTAGCTGTTTAAGATAAAAAGAAGGAATGATTATGAAAAATGAAATGTTAGCTCTCATCTTAGCTGGTGGACAAGGAACACGGCTAGGTAAATTAACACAAAATATTGCCAAACCGGCGGTTCAATTTGGTGGACGATATCGCATTATTGATTTCGCCTTATCAAACTGTACCAACTCGGGTATTCAGAAGGTTGGTGTCATTACCCAGTATCAACCCTTAGGCCTGAACCAACACATTGGAAATGGCTCATCATGGGGCTTAGATGGTATTAATGCTGGCGCAACCATTCTGCAACCTTACTCAGCGACAGAAGGTAACCGTTGGTTCCAAGGAACCAGTCATGCTATCTATCAAAATATTGAGTATATCGATAGCATCAATCCTGAATACGTCTTGATTCTATCTGGTGACCATATTTACAAGATGGATTATGATGATATGCTTCAAACGCATAAGGACAATCAAGCCAGCTTGACAGTTGCTGTTATTGATGTACCACTCAAAGAAGCTAGTCGATTTGGGATTATGAATACTGATTCATATGACCGAATTGTTGAATTTGAAGAAAAACCAGAACATCCCAAATCAACAAAAGCATCAATGGGGATTTATATCTTCAACTGGGCAGCTCTTCGTGAGATGTTAGTCAATGGAGAGAAAAATGGTGTTGACATGTCTGACTTTGGACAAAATGTCATTCCAGCCTATCTTGAATCAGGTGAACGTGTCTATACATATAATTTTAAAGGCTATTGGAAAGATGTGGGAACTATTGAGTCACTCTGGGAAGCCAATATGGAGTACATTCCAGTCGATAATGAATTGGATAGTCGTGACCGCTCATGGAAAATTTATTCTAAAAATGAAATTGCACCACCAAACTTTATTTCTGAAAAAGCAGAAGTTAAGGATTCATTGGTTGTTGATGGTTGTTTTGTTGATGGGAAAGTAACGCATTCTATTCTATCAACGAATGTACAAGTGCGAGAAGGTGCTCATGTTCAAGATAGTTTTGTCATGAGTGGCGTTAAAATCGGTAAAGGAGCTGTGATTAAACGTGCTATTATCGGTGAAGGAGCAACGATTGCGGACGGGGCTGTGATTGATGGTACAGAAGATGTTCAAGTCGTAGGATACAATGAAGTAGTGGGGTTAGCAAATGAAGATTGATAAATACACAGCCATTCTAGGAAATGCCGTTGGTTACCACGATATGGAAAGTTTAACGGATAATCGACCACTTGCCAATTTACCTTTTGATGGGAAATACCGCTTGATTGACTTTCAACTCTCAAGTCTAGCCAATGCAGGTATTCGAAGTGTTTACGGGATTTTCCGCGGGCAAAATATTCGTTCTGTTTTCGACCATATCCGAAGTGGTCGTGAGTGGGGCTTGAATACCTTAACTAGCCATTATTTTCTTGGTTTCTACAATACAGACGAAGAGACAACCATGACAGATGATGATTATTATAGTCAGATTTTGACCTACCTTAAGCGTTCAGGTTCTGATCAAACGGTTTACATGTCTTGTGATATCCTCTCAAATATTAATCTCGAACAAGTCATTCATCTTCATAATGCTAATCAGCGAAATATTACAGTAGTGTATAAGCGACTTCCTAAAGATGCTATTTCATCAGCTAATGAAGTGCTAGACATTGATGAACAAGATAAGGTGATAGGTAAACAATCACTAGAAGACGCTATTGAGCCAGTTCCCATGTCAGCAGATATTTACGTGGTCAACACGCCGTGGCTGATTGACAGATTAGAAGAAGAAGCTCAAAAGAAAGAGCCTCGTAAAATTCGTTTTCTTCTCCGTGAACTCATCGTTACGGAACAGGCATTAGCCTTTGAATATACGGGATACTTAGCCAATATCACCTCTGTAAAATCTTACTACGATGCCAATATGGACATGTTGGATCCGCAAAAATTCTATTCTCTTCTTTATTCAAACCAAAAGGTCTATACAAAAGTTAAAAATGAAGAATCAACTTATTTTGACCAAGCATCGGAAGTTAATAATTCTCAATTTGCTTCAGGATCAGAAGTCTACGGACAAGTTAATCATTCCATAGTTTCACGGTCATGCCATATAGCTAAAGGTAGTCATATTAATCATGCTCTGATCTTCCCGAAAGTAATTATTGGTGAAGGTGCTGTTGTTGAGTATGCCATTATCGATAAAAATGTCATTGTGCCAGCTGGCGTAACGCTAAAAGGTACAGCTGAAAAACCATTGGTTATCGGGAAAGGACAAATTATTACAGGAGATATAATCGAATGAAACTCTTATTTGTAGCAGCAGAAGGTGCGCCGTTTTCTAAAACGGGAGGTCTAGGTGACGTCATCGGGGCTCTTCCAAAATCTCTGGTTAAACATGGTCATGAAGTTGCTGTTATTTTACCTTACTATGATAGTGTGGCAGCAAAATTCGGAGACGAAGTAGAGGACTGCTTTGACTTTACAGTCAATGTTGGCTGGCGCCGTCAGTATGCGGGTGTGAAATATATACAACGTGATGGTGTTCATGTCTTCTTCATCGATAATCAATATTATTTCTTCCGTGGTTCAGTTTATGGATTTTGGGATGACGGGGAGCGCTTTGCTTTCTTCCAATTAGCAGCCTTAGAGTTAATGGAAAAAATCGATTTTATTCCTGATATCCTCCATGTCCATGATTACCATACAGCTATGATGCCGTATCTCTTAAAAGAGAAATATCTTTGGATTCAAGCCTATCAAAGTATCAAAACGGTCTTCACCATTCATAATATTGAATTTCAAGGACAGTATGGTCCAGAAATGCTAGGAGATCTTTTTGGTGTGGGCAGTGAGCGTTATGAAGATGGCACCCTACGCTGGCACGATTGCTTGAATTGGATGAAGGCAGCTGTTTTATATGCTGATTGCGTGACAACAGTGTCACCATCCTATGCTGAAGAAATTCAAACGGCTGAATTTGGAAAAGGCCTGGATCAAGTCATGCGGATGGAATCTGGGAAACTCTCAGGTATTGTTAATGGGATCGATACTGATTTATTAAATCCAGAGACTGATTCACTAATCCCATACCATTTTTCCAAGGATGATTTAACTGGAAAAGCTAAGAATAAAGCTGCTTTGCAAGAACGTCTGGGTCTCCCTGTTAGAGCTGATGTACCATTGATTGGAATCGTTTCTCGATTGACAGATCAAAAAGGATTCGATTTGGTGGTCAATGAATTGGAATATATTTTGCAACAAGATTTGCAAGTTGTTCTTTTAGGGACAGGCTATGCGGATTATGAAAATGCCTTTTCATGGTTTGCTAGTCAATATTCAGACAAGCTTTCTGCAAATATCATGTTTGATTTAGGACTTGCCCAAGAGATTTATGCTGCATCAGATCTCTTTTTGATGCCATCAGCATTTGAACCATGTGGCTTATCTCAAATGATGGCTATGCGATACGGTTCCTTGCCAATTGTTAGCCAAGTCGGTGGTTTGAAAGATACGGTAGAATCCTATAATGAGTATACTGGTCAGGGCACAGGGTTTGGTTTTGCAGAGTTTTCAGGCTACTGGTTAACCAAAACGATTGAACGAGCTTTGAAAGTTTACCAAGACGACAAAACAGCTTGGTCAAAACTGCAACAAGAAGCAATGACACGGGATTTTTCATGGGATACAGCAAGTAAATCCTATGATGAACTCTATCAACATCTCTAGATAGTCAGTTTAGAGGTCCGTCCTCCTTTTAAAGCAGATAGTGAAGTTATCAAAATGGTATAATGTGATCCCTAATTAGCGAAAAGACTAGTAAAATTCTTAATAACGGGTATATGTTATATTGCTTGGCCAAAGAAATATTGATACTCTTCGTCAATTTACTTCATCTGATTCTGATTTTCATTGAATATTAGTCAAAGTTGAAGTGACTTTATCTCAAAGCTCATTCTTTTGATGATATAACGAAAAGCTGGAATTAAAAAGTTCCAGTTTTTCTGGCTCTTCGTCAACTGTAGTGGGTGACTTATAATTAACATCTAGAGAGAATC
>NZ_JBLOJT010000047.1:0-12884 GCF_047785745.1 Streptococcus pluranimalium
AGTCATGTGGGACTTTTTGCATACAGTCAAAAAGCCCTTAGAAAATGAATTCTAAGAACTTTGTCTTCAATCTGAGAGGCTTAAGCCTCTCTTCTTTATTAGAAATCTGCCACGTTGTGGTAAACTTTTTGGACGTCATCATCATCTTCCAGCGCGTCAACCAGCTTTTCAAAGGTTTCTAAGTCTTCTCCCTCAAGCGTCACTTCGGATTGTGGAATCATTTCAAGTTCAGTCACTTGGAATTCTTCAATACCTGATTGGCGAAGAGCTTCTAGACCTTTGTGAAGATCTGTTGGTGCTGTGTAAACAGTGATAGTTCCTTCGTGCTCTTCGACATCGTCTACTTCGACATCTGCTTCAAGCAATTGCTCAAAGATAGCATCAGCATCATCGCCAGCGAAGACAATAACGCCTTTTTTATCAAACATATAGGATACAGAACCTGCTGCACCCATGTTGCCACCATTTTTACCGTAAGCTGTACGAACATTAGCCGCTGTACGGTTAACGTTTGACGTCAAGGTATCGACAATAATCATTGAACCATTTGGTCCAAAACCTTCATAACGACCTTCTACAAACGTCTCATCTGTATTACCTTTAGCCTTATCAATGGCTTTATCAATAACGTGTTTTGGTACTTGAGCTTGTTTGGCACGATCGATAACAAATTTCAAAGCTGAGTTTGTTTCTGGATCTGGATCACCTTGTTTAGCAGCAACATAGATTTCGACACCAAATTTAGCGTAAACTTTAGACGTTGCGCCGTCTTTAGCCGTTTTCTTTGCAACAATATTTGCCCACTTACGTCCCATGGGATTCACCTCTTAAATTTATATGATTTTGGCCTATACTAAGGACCAATGACTTTACTATTATAGCACTTTGGCGGGATTTCGTAAAATATCATCCTAGTCACTCATCTGGTTTAATCCCCAAAGGGATGCGCCCTAAATTCTGCTCCATGATATTTGGATGTCCCAATCGATAAATAGTATCAGCCCGTTGACCCGTTTCATCCCAAGGAACCTTACCGATGCGGCTGACAATTTCCACAGACTTTTTCACACGTTTCAAATGTTCTTGCCCTTTTTGGGAAAATCCTAACAGTCGAACAGCTTCAGGAATTGGTTTTTCCACAGCATTGACTAAAATATATGTTAAAACCCGTCTAACCCTGGCTTTCGTAAACCGTTTGGTAGCAACTTTATCCACAAGGTCTTCAAGTGAGGAAGCTGAATGGATAGCTGATTGTATTCGACTAGCCAATTCGTCATTAACTTGAAAGACTTTGGTCAAATCAGAATGCGTGAGAACCTGGTATTTTAACAAGGGAAAATAGTTATCCCAAGACACTGGTGGACAAGCCTGTAATAAGTCATAGTTAGGCACGGACTTTTCCACAAAAGCAGGGTCATTTCTGTGCAGGCGAATAGCAGTTGCTGAAGCTATCGTTTCGGATTTGCTTTCTGAGTGGAAACCAGCGCCTAGGCGCTTAATAGACTGTAATTTAATCTTTCTAACTGCACATGCCTTAGCATAAGTCAATCCCAAGATATGATTTGGCGTATTGCCAGAAAAGGAAATCCCCGTAAAGTGCTCCCACATGTCTTGACTTTTTTGAGGATAGGAAAGGTGGTTAGGAAGGCTAGCCAGGTAATCCTCCATGGCAGCTTGATTGGTCACATAAGTCTCAGCCATCTGATTATAGTCGATAGCTTCTTCTGTTCCAAAGGTCAATTGGTTAACACCCAACTTTGCGAGAATCGCAACCGCACCGTCAGCGAAATAGTCAGCAGACTGGACAGAAACAAGAAATGGAAGCTCAACCACGAGGTCAGCACCATTTTCCAAGGCCATCTGAGCCCTAGTCCACTTATCCACAAAAGCAGGCTCCCCACGCTGCATAAAATTGCCTGACATGGCCACAATCTTGAGCCCCTGCGCCTGATCCAGCAGGTGCTTGTGCCCATTGTGAAAAGGGTTGAATTCTGCGATGATGCCTGATGTGGTCATGGGAGAGGGCCTTTCTAATGTTTTATCCTTGTTAATACGCTTCCAAAATCAAGGCGGCACTGTGTTAGTTCGCCTTGCTGTACCACCAATACTGCCTACGGATGGTCACCTAGTCTAATGTTGATTTTTATTAAGTCTCATTACCACTTGCTAGGTAATAATGTCTTGATTTGGTCTGTCCTGTCGCTTGAAGTAAACCCAGCTCAACAAATTTAACCAAATAACGCCGAGCAGTCGCTGAACTTACACCCGCTAACTCCTGTAACTGACGACTGGTGATACCATCATGTTGGGTCAGATAAGTGCTGACTAAGTTGAAAATCGTCGCTTCTTTTTCGCTCATCAATTCGCTCATTTTGGTGAGCGAATTTTTGAGTGAATACATCTGTAGGGTTTCCAGAATAGCTGACAACATAAACTCAATAAAAACTGTTGAATCATTGGCATCGTTACTTTGAGAAAGTGCAGCATAATAGCCCTGTTGGTGATGATAAATCACAGATTCAATCGGCAACCATTCAAAAATAGGGTTCCATTGACTGAGCAATAAGCTCTGCCACAAGCGTCCCATCCGCCCATTGCCATCCTCAAAAGGATGGATAATCTCAAGTTCAAAATGTACAATGGACGACTTGACTAGCATAGAGACTTGGCTGTCTCTGGCCCAATCAAACAAATCTGCAAGTAAGTTAGGTACAAACTGAGGTCTAGCACCCACATGAACGACCTGACCTTGACCATCAAAAACCCCTACATCTCCCGAACGAAACTGTCCAGGGGACTTGACTAAGCCTTGGGTTAAAAGCCCATGAGCCAATAAAAAGTCATCAACCGCATAAGGATTAAGACGAAAAGCACGCTCGTAAGCCTCATAAGCATTTTGCACCTCGTGAATATCCTTAGGAGTCCCAAGAACACGGCGCCCTTCAATAATATCTGTGACCTGCTCCAAGGACAGGCTATTGTTCTCAATAGCTAAAGAAGACTGGATGGAACGAATGCGATTCTCCTTACGCAGGTGTAGCTCCCGCTTTTCCAAAGAGAGCTTGGTCACATACGCTGAAATCTCCTGAACCAAGTTCAACATGGTTTCTGTAATGGTATAGGGTGAAATCATACCTCTCCTTCCTTGACGCATCTAATCAACGTCATCTGCCCTCAAACTCCGATAAACATCATCAATAAAAAGCTTGGCAATCCGTTTTTTAAAGTCCGCATTATTGAGCAAGACCCCAAAGAAATCCTGGTTCTGCATATAACCCTCTGTCAAAGCATTGTCAATCTCATCCTCAAAAGAGAAAACAAAATCTTCCCGTGAATTAACCTTGGCTGATTCCTTCAATTTAGAATTCTTTTTCATCAGTTCACGGATCGAGACCGCCCCACTAACACCAATCTGCTCATCAATATTGAGATTCAGCTGTTCGTTGATTTCCTCAATAATTTCAGATAATTTCTTCTCTTGGTCTTCGGTAACCTCAGATAAACTCGGCTTATTGAGTTTGACCTGATAATCTCCTTCCAATTCAGCCACTGTATAAAAGCCTGTCTGCTTGTGTTTCATATAATCCACAACGATTTTATCAGCCACAGTAAAATCATTACCGCCAAGATGGACATCAATCAACTTAACCAAGCCTTGCAAAAAATTATAGCGCTCATGAAGCACCTCATTTTGATAAGCGGTCGCTTGGATAAGGAAGGTGTACATCCGCAAGAAACCTCGAATGACCTTCTTAATGCCAAGTTGCGCCTTCTCATCAAATTGTTTCACCCGTTCATTAGCCTTGGTCAACAAGGCCAACATCTTTTGCTTATCACGGCTAGAGCGTTTTTCCTGATAAAGATACTGGTTATAGGTGTAAACCTCATCATAATCCAAAATGCCAAATGCTTCTACCTTACGGTCCAAGTCAAAGACATCACTTGGCGTAATAGTCTCTGCTAAAATGGTCTCTTGATAGTAGGGCGCAAAGGCCTGATTGATTTCCTCGTAAGTATTTTTGAAATCCAAAATAAAGGTTTTCTTATTATATCCCTTAACGATTCGATTGAGGCGAGAAAGGGTCTGAACAGCCGCTACATCTCGTAATTTCTTATCGACATACATGGCCACCAACTTGGGTTGATCAAAACCAGTCTGGTATTTATTGGCTACGATTAAGACCTGGTAGTCATCCGTATCAAAATGCGCCTTTAACTGATCTTCCTTGATTTTATTGAGTGAAGTTTCACTATACTCTTGCTCATTCAAAGTCACCTTGCCCGAAAAAGCAATCAAAGTGCCGATACTGGTGATATGATGTTCCCTAAAATACTGCTTGAAAGCCTGATCGTATTTGACCGCAGCTTCCCGACCCGCGGTCACAATCATCGCCTTGCCCTGACCTCCCAACTCGGCCATGACATCATGACTGATGAAATGGTCCATAATAATCTCAACCTTTTGATTGATATTTTCATCTGATAACTCGACAAATTTTGCAATCTTACGCTTGGCAATCCCTGTCTTGAAGGCAGGGTCTTCTTCCACCGCCTTGTTAAGACGATAATAGGTCTTATAGGTCGTGTAGTTATTGAGAATATCTAAGATAAAGCCTTCTTCAATAGCCTGCTTCATACTATAGAGGTCAAAGGGTGCCTTTGACCCATCGGCTTGTGTTCGGCCAAAAAGTTGAAGGGTAGTTGCTTTAGGTGTGGCAGTAAAGGCAATCACAGAAATATTGGGCTGTTTCCCCGTCCGAGCTAATTCTTGCTCAATGGCATCTCCGACAGAAACTTCCTGCACTTCGTCAATGGTGCCATTCTCCTGGTCCGTCTCTGTCAAAACATGACTGACTGCACTCATGTAAGACCCCGTCGTTGAACTATGGGCTTCATCAATCAAGATTGCAAAATGCTTCTGAGCTGTCGGGCCTACAGTCATCCAGTCTGACTTGTTAATTTGAGCAAACTTATGAATGGTAGTCGCAATAATTTTAGTATTGCCAGCTAAAGCTGCCGCCAAATCACTTGAGGTCGCCTTATCATCCATGACCTTAATCACACCAGGCTGATGGTCAATGGCACGCACCGCATCCTGCAACTGGCGGTCAACCACAATCCGATCCGTCACAATCAAGACGGTGTCCACAATATTTTGATCCTCATCATCGTGTAGACTGGTCAAACTATGGGCCAGCCAGGCGATGGTATTGGTCTTGCCAGAACCCGCCGAATGCTGAATCAGATAATTGCTGTCCGTATGATTAAGCCTCATATCCGCCAAGACCCGATTGACCGCACGGCGTTGCTGATAGCGAGGGAAAATCAGGTCTTTTTTATTTGGTGTCAAAAAGATAAAGCGTTCAAGCAACTGAATGACACTGTCCTTTTGTAGCACTTCTCGCCAGAAATACTGGGTATTTGGACCATCTTCACAATGGGGATTACCTGCACCTTGGGTCACTCCCTTACCCTTGCCTTGGTTAAAGGGCAGAAAATAAGTCTCTGCATCTTTTAACTGGGTGGTCATATACACCTCTAAGGCATCAACCGCAAAACTGGCCAAGACACCAGTATTAAAGCGGAAAAGACGATTTTTTGCTTCGCGTCGCTTGAGTTGGGCAATCACATCCCGTACCGATTGGCCACTAGAGTTGAGTTTGAGCTCAATGGCAAACAGCGCCAAGCCATTGAGGAAAATCACCAAATCAATCCGCTCATCACCCTGATAGTTGACCTCTTCCATGACAGACAGACGATTGCTCTGATAATGTTGGTTAGCCTTGGCATTAAAGCTGGTTGCTGGCTTGCGGTACATGAGGTAGAGGTGCTTGTTTTCGATGTAAACCCCCGTTTTTAAAGCATAGAGAAAACCACCCTTACCAATCTCCAAGTTGATCAAATTGATAAGGGTTTCCTTATCCAGTTTCTTCAGCAGAACCTCCATGGTCTCTTCCTGGGTTTCCAGTAAAAAATCCCAGAGCAACTCCACATCCATGGCCAAACGGCTGTCGTAATCCGACTGGGGCCGCTGAATATAACCATTTTCCTGAACCAGGTCCTGTAAAATCCACTGCTGAAAATCATAGCGTTCGTTGAGGTTGAGTTTAGCCATTAATCAACTCTCCTTCAAATAGTCTGTTATTAGTCGAAAGCTCCAAAACGATTATTTCATTCTGTTCTGCTTCAGATAAGCCTGATGACACTAATTTTTCTTTTAAAATTGCAGAAATATATTGAATATCGGTAGCTTCAACAATTTCTACTAAAGACTTCAGGTCTTCTCCTTCAATACTTTCAAGAACATCGTGAACAATAAAGTTTGGAACACTTTTTTTAATCTCATTTGCAAATAGTTGATAAGCAACATCGTAAGACGCAATAAGTGATTTCCTAGTACCTGTACCTGTCCCCTCTGTCAGATGGGATACAGATATCGGAAAATCATTCGGACTGGAATGATAAATCAAAATTGGATACTCCTTATTCACACTAGTAGCAATGTCTTTGAAATACTTATTAAAAATCTCAAGTTTTTGTTTATAGGAGTCTTCACTCTTTTTAGAGGTTATTTCTAGTTCTCGAAGACGACTCTGAAGTTGTTCCTCTTCATCATTAAATCTACTAATACTTTTTATAACTGCTTGATTCTGTGCTTGTTTTAATTTTAGTTTATCTAACTCATTTACTTTGTCATAATAAACATCAACTTTATTTGCTTCAACCAGAGATATAAAATTTGAATTTTCACGTACAAGAGCTGTAATCTCTGTCTCTAAATCTTCCTTATCATTCCATAATGCATCATGTCTATCTTTAAGATACTTTAATTTATTATGATTAAGTTGCTTATTAAACTCTACCAAATCTGAAAAAGTTTTTGTTATTTCTGGAATTAATTGAGACATTTCAGAAAAAAAGTCACTTATTAATTCTTCATTGACCTCTCTATGAAACTGTTCATTAATTTCATTGATGTACGCTTGGTTGCGAGACAAATCAAAATCAATCTGAGCCAATACCCTTGTCAACTCTTCATAGCGTTGTCTAACTCCATTTATCTTATGACGATTCTCCTCAAATGATTTTCTATCAACAATATCATTAACTTCTAATTCTAGTCGTATTATTTCTGTTGTCAAAACATCATTTATTTGATTAATTTCATCGACCTCAGTAAAACCACCTACTTTATTGTACCTCTGACGAGCATACTCTAATTGTTTTAATTCTGTTTGCAGTTTTCCTATTTCTGAGTTTATCTTGGGATTAGAAATATCAAACAAAAAATTATAAAGTGCTCGATACTCTTGTTTTTTACCAAACTTATCCAAAACATTCAAAAATTGATTGTTATCCTTCGTCATCAAAATTCTGACAAATGGTTTAATAACCTTTCTAAAAGTTGGTACGGCATTGTAGTTTCTAAAAAGTGATATATTCAAAAAATTATGTAAATCTTTTAAAGTTATTTCCTCTCCATTGATAAACCGCTTCCCTCTGTTAAATAGCTCTGTCTTTATGGAAATTTCTTGAGAAGGATTATCAAAACTATCAATTAAAATCATTTCTGTGAGTACTTTATTATTTTCAATAAAATCTCTCAATCGCTCATTAACATTTTTAGTTTCGAAGTCTGTATAAATGGCTTTTTTATCCTTTGAACCCAAACTTAAGTCTATTAATTTTAGGCAGGTTGTTTTACCCACACTATTATGCTTATCTGACTCCTCCGTATCTGCTATAAAATTTACCCCTTTTCTAAATTCAATCCTTCTTAAAACTTCATCGGAGTTTTTACTAATAATACTCAACTCTTTAATAAACATGTTCTATCTCTCCTTTTTCGTTTATAGTTATTTTATCCAATAGAAAAAGAAAGTCTAATGCAAGAACAAAAAAATTATAATTTAAACTATCATCAATTCTTTTCTGTAATTCTTGATAAAGAGAATTTGAATCAAGAGTTTTTACTGAAATAATGGAGTTTAGAACACCAGAGAGATAAAAAATTGTCTTATGAGGCTCCACATTCTTATCCAGAAGCAACATTTTTTACCTCCTCATATTCATTGGGATTCAATAAAATCTGACATTTAATAACACCATATTGCAATAAGGCTATGATGAATTTATCAATATCAAAATCATCAATACCGCTACTTTGATATTTAGGATCGTTAATAATTCTATTTTTTATATCCTTATGCATCTTATCAAGACAAGCATCGCCATCGCTGACAACTCTAATTCCATCATCATTACATTCACAAGCCTTCCAAAATAGGAACTTAATGTTTTCAATAACTTTTTCGCTTTTTATAAATTCATTTTTTAAAACTTTATCCAAATTAAAGTAGTCATCTATGCTTTGCTCAAATATCCAAATATATTTTTTTGAATGATTGAATTGTAATTTTTTCTTTAGTTCAGCCGGTTCCTTTAAAGAAAAATCACTATCGTTATCGAACTTAAAGCTATATACAAATGATAACAACTCAAAAATAACCGTTGGAACAAGTGGTTTTTGTTCAACATTAGTTATATTCATTATTTGAGTTATATCTTTTCCTTTATTTCCCACACTCTGAGTATACATTTTTTATTACCTATTATCACCAATATTTTGGGTTTGAGTAATACCACTATTATGATTTCCTACCATCTGACTAATGTTAGAGTTTTTCATTAATTTTTTGATTTCCTGTTTTGTCTGATATGAAGTAAAGGCTGAAAAAATACTAATAATTGAAGCAATAATACTTAATATTAAATCTAAATTTTGCATAAATTTTATCTCCTTATTTTAGAAATTAATTGATTAAATTCGTTTTTTCCCCGTCACCACATCATAAATCAGCGTTTGTCGCTGTTGATTGATATTCTCAATTTGTTCTTGTTTAATAGCAATCATCTGATTGATTTTACTTACCTTATTATTAAGATACTCGATAATCTCTGCTTGCTCTGTTATTGAGCAAAGAACGATTTGCAAGTTATTATATTTATCTGCACCAATATTCTGTATTGTGGATTGAATAAACGACTGTTCTTTCCAAATATCAAATAGATAACTTTGTGTATAATAAACCAAGTATTCTGGTAAAATCATTTTCTGATTCACCTCTGCTTTAATCAAATACCCAGCAAATGCTGATTTTCCGTAAGTTTCTCTATAAAGAAATGTTTTACCAACGGTAGCCCCACTTCTAGCAAATAGAACATCTCCGTCTTTTAATATGTAAGGAAACGCCTCTCTCTCATTCAAAGATTGCCTACCAGTGTCTTTTAGGTTACCATTAGAATCAATATCGGTAATCCGTATATATCTAGGTAATGTTTCATCATAATTATCACCCGTTGCATTCGCCCCATATTGAAGTGGCGTTTGTAGTACATACTTCAACCGCTTCACTTCCCACCCCTCCGGTATTTCACCAATCCAGTCCACTCCTGAATCTTTCATTGGGACAGTTTTATCCAGACCCTTGGTGACGGTGTCGTAAATCAGGCTCTGGCGATAATCTTGCAGCATCTCAATCTGCTCCTCAAGCAAGGCCTTGACCTTATCCAACTGAGCGACTTTTTTGTCAAGATAGTCGGCGATACATTTTTGTTCAGCTAGGCTAGGCACTAAAACATCACAATTCTGTAAAATTGATTGCGTGATACTAAAAACTTTAATACCTCTAACCTTACTCTGAACTTGTCGTCTAAAGAGCAATGAATCAAATAAATGCATAAAGTATCTAAAGTCATTTTGCTCTGATTTCTTCAAACTGGCTTTAATCGTATGGTATCCTGCAAACAGATAGCCATTATCATCCAGTCGAGTTGAGAAATTACCTGAACCAACAATATCCTCAGATGTATCAGCAAAAACAAAATCCCCCTGTTGTAGTAAAGCAGATGTATTCGCCAAAAAAGATTTAGAAACAAAAGGAAGACTATCTTTTTCTAAATCAACAAACTTACCATACTTAGAGTGAATTTGACCATAACTGATGACAGGAACTCCTACCTCAACTAAATTTTCTTTCGTAATACTCAAGCCCTTATTTGTATTGAAAAGATATTTAAACTTTGTAACTCCCCACTCCTCTGGTATCTCCCCAATCCAGTCGATACCACTAGCTTTCATCTTAGTCATGTTTGAGGTCCTCCAAGAGTTGCTGGAGCTGGTCTTCTAGGTCATAAAAGTGGGCCAGCAGGTCCTCGGCTTTAGCTGGGGCTTGGTACTGATAGAAATAGCGAGTAAAGGGGATTTCTGCCCCCAGCTTGTCCTCATCCCACCAATAGCGGGCATCTGGCACATGGGGATAAACCTCTCGCTCAAAGTAGGCGTCCACATCCTCGGCCAGCTTGACGATTTCACTATCCTTGGTGGTCTTGTCATAGACGGTACCATCTGCAATCTCCGCAAACTTGTCCTTCTTCTTGGTCCTGATGACCTCTGCGGTTTTATCCATTTGGCTCATGGCTATTGCAATAGCATTGATATTGGCAGCAGTCAGCTTGCAATCTGCCAGCAGCTCCTTTAACTTGGCTGAGAAAACCTCAAAGTTCGGGTAGGTTTCCTGAGATAAACCTGCCTGAAGGGCCTCCAGGATTTGTTCCTGCTTGATTTTCCCTTCTTCCTGCTTTTTCATTGCCAACTCCTGCTTGGCATCACGTGGTTCCATCTGGACTAGCTCTTGATACTTGTCATCATCATACAACTTGGTGAACAATGGCAGAGCTTTGACCCTTTCCAGAGTTTCCAAGCTGATTTCTCCTCGGCGTTGCAGGGGTTGCAAGACCGTCAACTCCTTGTAGAGGAATTCTTCATTAGCAAAGATTTTAACCTGCTCGTTTCCCTCAAAGTCAAGGTAGTTCTTGATAATCCGACGGATATTATCCTCAGACAGCTCCCGACGTTTTTGCCCCAAGGATTTTCGTAGAGGGACAAATTCATTGGTAGCATCGATAAACTGGACCTTACCCTGGCGTTCTGGTCGCTTGTTTTTATTGTAAATCCAGATATAGATGCCGATGCCTGTATTGTAGAAAAATTGCCCAGGCAGGGCAATAATGGCCTCAAGCAAGTCATTTTCTAGGATATAACGGCGGATTTGGCTCTCGCCTGACGTTGTCCCACCAGAAAAAAGTGGAGACCCGTTGGAAATGATAGCAGCTCTGCCATTTTCCTCCAACTTGGCCAAACCATGAAGGTGAAAGAGCAGCTGGGCATCACCAGTCGTTGGGGTGTTGACAAACCGGCCCTCACACCCGTCAGTCCGTTCAAACAAGTCCTGGTCCTCTCGAACAGCCACTTCCACTCCATCATCGGCATCCTTACCACCCCAGGCCTGGCCAAAAGGTGGGTTGGCAATGACAAAATTCATCTTGGTCTGCCTAAATGGGTCGGGATCCTTGAGCGTGTCCGCTTTGACAAAGTAGTCCGATTCTTCCTGACGAATCAGCATGTCAGCCTTTCCGATACCGTAAGTCTCCGAGAGGTACTCCTGACCAAAGAGACGGACATTGACCTTGGCATTGAGTTCTTGGATATAGCTCTTAGCTGTTGCCAGCATACCGCCAGTCCCTGCTGCCATGTCTAGGATTTTCAGCTCTTTGTTGTCCACAAACAGGGCCTCATCTGCCTCAGCCAATAAAAGATTCACCATGAGAGCGATAACCTCACGGGGCGTGTAATGGGAACCTGCCTCCTCGTTTTCAGAGAAACGACGGATAATGTCCTCAAACATATAGCCCATCCGCATGGAATCTACGGAACTTGGCGAAAGATCCAACTCTGAAAACTTTTTGACCACAGTAAAGAGTCGCCCGGTCTGAGCCAGAGTCTCAACCTGCTCTTTGAACTTAAGGTTTTCGATAATATCCTTGACACGCTTAGAGTAACCATCCAGATAATCTAGGAAATTCTCCTTGATGTTATCAGGGGCGTTGAGCATATTTTTCAAGCTATGCTTGCTGAGGTTATAGTACTTATAGCCCGAAATGCTCTCAAAAATCTGGTCTGGCGTTGATGGATTAGCCTTGTATTGTTTCAACACCTTGTCCTTTGTCGGCAAAAGTGCCGCTTCCAGCCGAGCCAGTACAAACATGGGAATGATAACATCACGGTACTTATCTGCCCGATAAGCCCCTCGCAAGGTATTGGCAATGGACCAAACCAAGCTGACATCCTTGCTGATATTGACATCATTTTTCTGAAAGACAGGGAGTTTCTCTTCTAAGATTGACATATTGTTATCTGTTCCTATTTCTGTGTAATCTGTTCCCATTATACCACAAAAAGCCCTTGGTAGAGGGCTTTGTAAAATATCCTAACTACCTACACCAGATGAGATGTATATAACAATCAAATAACTTAAAATTTACTTATTTTTCTTCAACCGTCTACTGGACCCATATTTTATAGATTTGCTTACCCTATTCTCTTTTTCTAACAAATGAGGATGAGAGCGAGTCAAAGAATCTATTATTTTAAATATCCCAATTGATATAACAATCGCACTCACTAAAGCAAGAAAGGGAAGGAGAAAATAATCTCGTCCAATCTCATTGTGAACTTGATTAAGAGAAAATCCGAAAATTTTATAACTTAGGAAGGCTTGTTCATTTTCGGACAAGATATGATAAATAAACAAGGATACTAAAGAAAATAATTTTAACTTAGCAAACAATTGTTTCCCTTGTAAACTCAACTCTACTTTTAGTTTAGTATATCTCAGATAGCTCAAATAAATAAAATCATCTAATATTAAAATGATTACCGCAGGAAGGAACCAGACAACGATATCTATCCTGACCCAATTTATGAGCCATATATAAATAAGCAACGCTCCTCCCATTGTTACAAAATAATATAATTCTTTACC
>NZ_JBLOJT010000048.1:0-12764 GCF_047785745.1 Streptococcus pluranimalium
TAGCTGGCAAATCATTTCCAAACGTTGGGTTGTTGAGCGAACCTTTGCTTGGTTGAACCACTCTCGAAGATTGGCTAAGGATGTTGAAAAATCGGTATCGTCAGAGGTTGCTTTTGTCAAACTATCACACATTAATCGTCTTTTAAGGGCTTTATAACTTTGTGAATACAGGTTCTAAGAACTGGTTCCCTAACTTTAACAAATATTTGGTTGTTTCGGATTGTGCTGTCGGTGGTCGCGTTGTCTATGGACAAGAACAGGATGTCAAAGGCAACTTTACTGTCGAAGACTTAGTTAATATCTCAGGCGTTTTAAGCAAAGATGGTCAAGAAATTGATAAGGGAACATCAGCAGAAGTGCTAGGAAATCCTTTGAACTCGATTACTTGGTTAGTTAAAAAGTTAGCCAGACACGGTAAAACCTTCAAGAAAGGACAGCAAGTATCAAGCGGAACCTTCATTATTCCGCCACATTTGGAAAAAGGCTTATATCGTGTTGATTACGGTAGTGGTGTCGGTTTTCTAGAGTTAACTGTTACCGAATAATCCCTGAAAAAATCAGAAATATTCTGGTCTTTTTGATGATTAAGTAGTTTTAATTGACTTTAGTTCTCGGGAGAACTATAATAGTTCTAAATTAGTTCTTACGAGAACTAATCAAATTTACCTATCAGAGGAAGTCAATTATGTTTCTAGCTTTAAATGAAATTAAACATGCTAAATTAAGATATGGTCTTATTTTAGGCTTGCTTTTTCTAATCGCTTATCTTATGTTTTTTTTAACTGGATTAGCTTTCGGTCTTATGCAAGATAATCGTTCTGCTGTTGATAAATGGCAAGCTGATACAATCCTTTTAAACAAGGAAGCCAATGATCTTTTATCTGCTTCAACCATCTCAAGAGAGGATATTGATAAAGTCAAAGCAGATAACTTAGCACTTTTAAGTCAAATGGCAAGTTCAGCCTGGACAAAAAATGATCCTACAGACGATGAAAAAGAAAAGGTCTCTTTATTTGGCATAGAAAAGACAAGTTTTCTAGCACCAAACATCACTCAAGGTCGTCTTTTCAAAAACGACAAGGAAGTGGTAATTGACCAATCGCTTGCTCAAGAAAGTGATTTTAAGATAGGGCAGAAGCTTCATCTAGCCAGCACTGATAAGACCCTAAAGATTGTAGGTTACACCGACAATGCCATGTTCAGTGTAGCACCTGTTTTATATATGAATCATAAGGCTTTTAATCAAGTCAAATATGGAGAAGATAGCTCTAAATCACCAATTAATGCTCTCGTTGTAAAAGGTAAAGCAACTGATTATCCCAAGGATTTGAAACGTTTAAAAATAGCTGATTTCATTAAAAAGTTGCCTGGATATAATGCCCAAAACTTGACTTTTGGATTTATGATTGGATTCTTGATTATCATTGCTTCGGTTGTTATCGGTATTTTTATGTATGTTTTGACCATTCAAAAAGCACCTATTTTTGGAGTTATGAAAGTTCAAGGGATTTCCAGTAGTTATATCGGTGGAGCAGTAATGTCTCAAACCTTCTTGTTGAGCCTTGTTGGGACTAGTTTGGGGCTCTTGGGGACTTGGCTCAGCTCCCTTGCTCTACCTGCAGCAGTGCCGTTTCAGAGCAATTGGACACTCTATGGAGCTATTGGTTTAGCCTTGATTATTTTCGCACTTTTGGGAACATTATTCTCTGTCAGATCGGTTTCCACAATTGATCCCCTTGTTGCCATTAGTTAGAAAGGATAAGCATGTCAGTATTAAGCTTAAAAGGAGTCACTAAGTCTTTCAAAGATGGCTCTAAAACGATCACAGCTCTAAAAGAAACTAACTTTCAAGTGGAAGCAGGAGAATTTGTAGCTATTATTGGACCATCTGGTTCAGGAAAATCAACCTTTTTAACTATTTCTGGTGGTCTGCAAACACCAAGTAGTGGTGAGGTTCTTATCAATAACCATTCTTACTCAGGCTTATCTGAGAAAAAGCGTTCTAAACGACGTTTTCAAGATATTGGATTTATTTTACAAGCTTCAAATTTAGTACCCTTTTTGACTGTTAAACAACATTTGCAGTTAGTGGATAAAATCAATAAGTCTAGTCGTCCCGAAGTAGCGGAAGAGCTTTTAAATGATCTCAGTATTTCACATCTAGCGGATAAATTGCCCGAAGGATTGTCAGGAGGTGAACGCCAACGTGTGGCTATCGCACGCGCTTTATATAATGATCCTGTCCTAATTTTAGCCGATGAACCGACAGCTAGTTTGGATACGAAGAGAGCCTATGATGTTGTTAAACTCTTGGCTAAGGAAAGCAAAGAAAAGAATAAAGCTATTATTATGGTCACACATGATAAGCGGATGATTGCAGAGTGTGATAAGGTCTATGAGATGCAAGATGGAGTTTTGCGAGATGTTAGCCATTCACATTAAAAAGTGTTGCTTAAAAACACTTTTTTTAGTAAACTATATGTAGTTTATAAGCTACATATAGGAGAAAAAGATGTTTTTAGGGATTCGATTAAAAGAGATACGGATTCAGAAGAAGTTTTCACAAGCTAAAATTGCAGATTTATTAGGGATTTCAAGGCCATCATACACTAATTGGGAGCTTGGTAAGACAAGACCCAACCAAAAGCATTTACAACATTTAGCTGATATTTTGGAGGTTTCTCCCTCTTATTTTGAATCAGAACACGACATTGTTGACATTTACTTACAACTTAATAACGACAATAGACAAAAAGCTGTCGCATATAGCAAATCATTATTGCAACAACAGAGCATTATTCCGATTTCACATGCTAAGCGAGAATTATATGCTTACAAGGTCTACGAACACTTATCAGCAGGTACTGGTTATACATATTTTAATGATGGGAATTATGATGAAGTTTTTTACGAAGAACGTTTTGACCATGACTTTGCTTCCTGGGTGTTTGGAGATTCTATGGAGCCAACCTACTTAAATGGCGAGGTTGTTTTGATTAAACAGACTGGTTTTGACTATGATGGAGCCGTCTATGCCGTAGATTGGGAGGGACAAACTTATATTAAAAGGGTCTATCGTGAAGAAGAGGGGCTACGCTTAGTATCTATCAACCGCAAATACGCTGATAAGTTTGTCCCCTATGAGGAAGACCCACGTATTGTCGGAAAAATTATCGGACACTTTATGCCAGTAGAAGGCTAATTAGAGGTTAGAAGGAGTATCAGAACTTAGGAATTTCCACTATTCTCTGATAGAAATGACAATAGTGAAAAACTCTTAACTATTAAGAAAAGGTTTTCAAAAATGTTAGACAATTCACATAACCTGTGATATAATGTATTCATAAAAAGTTTTCAGGAGGATTTCTTATGAAAAACAAATTAATTTATGGAACTTTACTTTTTGGTTCGTTGTTAACACTTGCTGCTTGTAGTAGCGATACAGCAAAAGAGGCTTCAAAAACAGCTGACACAGCCAAATCTGAAGTAAATAAAAAAGTTGAAGATACTAAAAAAGCAGTTAGCGATGCAATTTCAGATGATTTAAAAGATGGTACTTATAAAGCTGAGTCAGATTACGACTCACATGGTTGGAAAGTTGTTCATACTATCACTGTAAAAGATGGTAAAATTACAGAATCTGACTTTGGTTATGAAAATAAAGATGGTCAGAAAAAAGCTGATGATGAAGAATACAACCAAAACATGAAAGAAAAATCAGGTGTTTCTTCTAAAGAAGCTACAGAACAGTTGAACAAAGAACTGGTTGAAAAACAAAATGTTGATGAAGTAGAAGCTGTTTCAGGTGCAACCCACACATCAAGTAATTTTGAGGAATCAACTAAAGCATTGCTTGCAGCAGCAGAAGAAGGTCACACTGAGACCGTCACCATCGAATTACCTGCAGAATAATTGCAGATCTCATACAGTTTGGAGTGAAACAAGTTCTTTCTTATCGAAATGAGGACTTGTTTCACTTTTTTCTTGTGATATTCTCACTATGTAGAAAGGAAATCGGAAGTAATGAAACATAAGTTGAGCCCATTTCTTATCCTCCTTGTCTCGGTATTGCTCTTAATAGGATGTCAAAAATCAGCAAGCAATGATAATAGTTTATCTGTTGTCAAAGATCCTGAAACACGTACAGAGTCCCTATTGCATACTGTTGTTCAATTAAGCATCTACCATGAGAATCAAGAAAAAGTTATGGATGAAGCCATTGATTATATCAAAGAAATGGAAAAACTCTTATCAACTAACCTCAAAGGTGCGGATGTTTATAGAATCAATCAAGCTGCTGGGGAAAAAGCGGTTAAAGTGGATCCCAGAACATTTGAAATCATTGAAGCAGCTCAAGATATGTCAAAAGATAGTCACGGTAAATTTGATGTCTCAATCGGTGCCGTAACCAATCTTTGGCGAATTGGCGATGACCTTGCTAGGGTGCCAGACGATCAAGAAATCAAGAAGGCATTGCCTTACATCAACTATAAGGATATTACCTTAGACAAAAAGAAGAAGACCGTCTATATTAAAAAAGGGATGACCTTAGAACTTGGAGCTATTTCAAAAGGCTATATCGCTGATGGGGTCAAAAAAATCTTTAAAAAATATGGCATTACAACAGCTATTATCAATTTAGGAGGTAATGTCCTCACCCTTGGAAAGTCACCGAATGATCCTGAGGGGTGGAATATCGGTGTACAAAATCCAGACGAAGTTCGTGGGGATACTGTTGGTTCAGTTCACGTTAAGGACAGTTCTATCGTGACTTCTGGTATCTATGAGCGCTACATCGAAAAAAATGGCAAACGTTACCACCATATCATGGATCCTAAGACTGGCTATCCCGTGGAGAATGATATTTCTGGTGTAACAGTCTTCACAAAAACGTCCCTTCAGGGAGATGAATTATCTACTTCTTTATTTCTATTAGGCATTAAAGACGGCATCAAGATGATTGATGGGATGGATGGTGTCGAAGCTGTCTTTATTGATAAAGAGAATGGGATTCACATTAGTAAGGGACTAAAGGATGACTTTGTATTAAGAAATAAGGAGTACCACCTTGTCACCGAAAAATAAACAACTTACCTTACCAATCTTTCTTGAATTTGTTGAATTACGAACAAAAGTAGCTAGTGTCTTTCCTATGATTATTGGGATCTTGTGGGCAGTCTTTCATTATCATCACTTTAACCTGCTAAATACTTTCTTATTTGTTTTAGCTGTTCTGAGTTTTGATATGTGTACCACAGCTATCAATAATACTATGGACTATAAAAAGGCAGTTGATCTAACTTATCAGAAGGAAGATAATGTTATTGGTAAACACAATCTTGATTATCCCCAAATGATCAACATTATTTGGGGATTGCTAATCTTTGCGTCACTAATTTCTTTGGTCTTAGTTTATCGGACGGATACCCTCTTACTCCCCATTGGAGGGATTTGCTTTCTCATTGGGATTTTCTACACCTTCGGACCATTCCCTCTCTCTCGTTTACCACTTGGAGAACCTTTTTCCGGGGTCACCATGGGATTCGGCATTTTCTTTCTAGCAATTTTTATTCAACATCCTGACACTTTGTTAGCTAGCCATTGGTCAGGACCGTCAATGACTATTGATTGGGATTGGCTTGAAACTGTTAAGATATTTTACCTAAGCTTACCATTTGTCTGCCTTATCGCAAACATCATGTTAGCCAATAATCTTTGTGATTTTGAGCAAGACCTTAAAAATGAACGACAAACACTGGTCTATTACATTGGCAAAGAAAATGGTGTAAAACTCTATACTCTTTTAAGTATTTTGCCATGGGTAGTCTGGTACTTAGGTATTGTTTTTGGCCAAATACCTCTAATTGGGGTAGCAGGAGTCGTTATTATACCACTATACGCAAAACATCTCAGAGCCTTTCAAAAAGAGCAGATAAAACATCTAACCTTTGTCATGTCCATAAAAAACTTCGTTCTCTTTTCAATGATGTATCTTGTCACCCTACTAATAGCCATCATTTTTCATCTTTAAGAAAAACACTCATTTCATAGTCTACTGTCTTAAAAAGCTGGACAAATAATCACGAAAAGGACTAGTTCTGTATTGCACAGGACTAGTCCTTTTAGCTTTGTTTGTACCCTTATATTATTTTTATTATGAATTTCCGCTTGCTAGTTTTTATATTTTTTGATAAACTTAAATAGTTAACTGGTTAACTTAACGGTGAGAATAAAATCCTAACGATATCTTACGGTGAAAAATGATCATCAAATAAATCGTATCTAGAATAAAAAAACAAAGTTTTAGCAGTTCTCAAATATAGTGAATCTAAAGTTACAGTGTCTTAACGTTGATTTTTATCATAATGATATTCATCCTTACCAAAAGACATAACATTGGATAGAACAAGATACTAACTTATTTTGTATTCTAATAAAAATTTGCCTATTTGTTGTGTAAAAGATATTGTTAAGTATTTTGATAGTATCGTAAAAGGATTACGATTTCAAAAGATTAGGAGTTGATGGAATGAGAAAAATAAGGGTTAAGGCATGTATTTGTTTGATAATGATTAGCATTGTTTTTTTAGGCGCTTGCAGCCGTGGTGATACTGTTTTGAATCCCAAGAAAAAAGAATTATCAATTGTAACGAGCTTCTATCCTATTTATGCTATAACTCAAGAAATTGCTGGCGATATAAATGATGTTCGTATGATTGGTTCAAAAAATGGCATTCATTCGTTCGAGCCTTCGCCTGCTGATGTTAGAGCCATTAATGATGCAGATGTTTTTGTGTATCATTCAAGCACACTAGAGGGTTGGACAAAAAATCTAAAAGAAAACTTTGAAAAAACGACTGTTAAAATCATTGAAGGTACTGACGGTATCCAATTACAGAAAGTTAAAGGTCTTGAAGACATCGAAGCAACAGATGGTATCGATGAAAAATCTTTATATGATCCACATTCCTGGTTAGACCCACAACTTATTTCAGATGAAGCAGGAATCATCGCTGAAAGACTTGGTGAAATCGATCCCAAGAATAAGCAAAAATATCTTGATAATGCCAAGGCATTCCAAAATAAGGCTTTGGAGCTGCTTGCTAAATACGACAAGCGCTTCAAAAATATTAAGAAGCGTACGTTTGTAACGCAGCATACAGCATTTAGTTACATTGCTAACCGCTATCAGTTGAATCAATTAGGTATTTCTGGTATTGAGGATGAAGAGCCAAGTCCACGTCGAATTGCTGAGATCTTAGAGTTTGTTAAAGAAAATAAGGTTAAAACCATTTTTGCAGAACCTCAGACGTCTAATAAGAAAGCAAAAGTTATCGCAGATGCAACAGGTGTGGAAGTCAAAACATTAGATCCATTAGAAGCGGATCCTCAAAATGATAAGACCTTTTTAGAAAATCTAGATAAAACATTAAATACAATTGCAAATGATTTAGCAGAAAAGTAGCCCATAGAGCTTTGTTTGCTTGAAATATAATTGTTTTCCAAAACTAAAACCAGAAATTGGGGAACACTTTATTTTTTCTACTAGTAATATGAAGAAGAAAGTAATTAGTATAAACACAAAACAGCAATGAACAGCAAGTTATTGTGGTCATTTAAGATGATCGATAATCACATAATCATAAAGCTTGGATAAACTAATAGCAGCAATAGATTGGATCGTATTCAATCACTGATCTTGCTTTCTGACAAAAAATAAAATGGAAATGTCTGAGATTTCATCTCACTTCCAAGATATCTCAAAATAGGTAAGAAAACACCATGTCATATAGTGGTACTCTTTAATAAAATGAAAGGAATAAATGATACAATGACTATTAAACATAAAAAAGCGCTGGCAATCGGTAGCCTATCTGCCGCCTTATTATTAGGTTCTGGTTTTGCTATCACTGCCTATCAAGCCAGAGATGATAAAGGCATTAAGTATATTGATAGTGTGGAGCAAATTGCTAAAGACGATTCTGCCAGTGGAACTGCAGCTGAACAGACTAAAAAATTAAACGCTGAAGAAGGTATTGATGCTGAGCAAATCGTTGTTAAAATTACAGACGATGGCTATGTCACATCACATGGTGACCATTTCCATTACTATAGCGGTAAAGTTCCATTCGATGCCTTAATCAGTGAAGAATTGCTTATGGACGATCCTAACTATCAGTTACGACAATCTGATATTGTTAGTGAGCATAAGGATGGTTTTATTATTAAAGTAAATGGTCAATACTACCTATACTTAAAAGATCCCAATGTTCGAGATAGTGTCCGTACCAAGGAAGAAATAAAAGAGCAACAAGCTTCTAATGGTAAAAGTGGCAGCAGGGGAAAAGCTAATAAGTCAGACAATATCTTCTCTGGTTCAGGACATCGGAATGCACAGGGGCGTTACACCACCGACGACGGCTATGTCTTTACACCTGAGAGTATTGTTGAAGATACTGGAGATGCTTTCATTGTTTCACACGGAGACCATTTCCACTATGTTCCAAAAGGTGATTTAGCAGGTTGGGAATTAGCAGCAGCTAATGCTTACCTTAAGGGAGGTAGTAAAAAAGTAACAGCAGTGTCCTCTACTGGTCGTGGAGGTAATGCCAATGCACCTGTTACTAAACCGATGGTTGTTAAGGATAAGAACGGTAACAGTGTTCATCTTGGTGATAGTTATCCTAATAAGGATAATGCTAATTATGGTACTGGAAATGTCTCAAATGGTGGCGCACATATCTCCCACAGTCATAACCCTTCCTCTAATAATCAGTTGTCTTACTTAGAACAAAAATTAAATGCTTGGTACAAATTACCAAAGAATAGACGACATACTGAAAAAGATGGCTTAGTATTTGATCCACGTCAAGTAACAAAGAAGAAAAATTTTGGTTATGTTATTCCACACGGAGATCATTTCCATATCATCCCGTTTAATCAATTAACACGAGAAGAAATTGAAGCTACAGAAGCTGTACTGAGTGCTAAATTAAATGGGCAAAAGATACCATCAGCTAACGACATCAGTAAGCGACACAATAGCAACCATAAGCATAAAGACCAAACAAACAATAAGAAAACACCTCCTAAAGCTAATAATACCAAACAAAATAAGCCAGCTAAGACATCAGATAAGCCTAAAAATAAATCAGACCAAGTCGTTAAGAAAGTTATCCACACTTTCTTAGGTAAGGAAATCGAAGCTAGTCCAAAAGGTTTTGATGGTAAACCTTATGATACAGACGATGGTTATGTTTTCTCTAAAGGCTCTATTGTTGAAGTTGATAGCTCTGGAGTTACTGCAAAGCATGGCAATCATTTTCATGAGGTTCCATTTAGAGAGCTTGAGCAGTATGAACTAGATCAAGTTGCCGAATGGGTAACAGAAAATAACGAAAAAGTTGCTATCGAAGAAGATAAGCAAGTTAAAAAAACTAGCCAAAAGCCAGTCTTTGATGCAAACAAAGTCATCAACAAGAAAGATGGCTCATTCATCCTTCTTAAGGATGGCAAAGAATATATCTATGATGCGAAACAATTAGATAATACACAACGTGCATTTGCAGAATTAAAACTCGCTGAATTAAAAAATGGAGACTATAAATATGATATTGTTGCACCAAAAGAAGGTGAATTAGAGCCAGGACTATATGTCAATCTCGATGATATTCCACTCCATGCGGAAAACGCAACAGTTGATTTAGGAGATCGTTTTGTTATTCCTCATATTGATCATATACATATCGCCTTTTATAAAGATATGAAGAAGGAACAGATTGCGACGGTTAAATATCTCATGCAACATCCTGAAGTACGACCTGATGCTTGGACTGACCCTGGGCATGATGACAAAAAACCATCTAATACCAGCAAAATCAAATACATCGCTGGATCAACTCCAAACGACCAGCGTGCAGGTATGAAAAACTGGCAAATTATTCATACCATTGAAGAAGTACAACAAGCACTTCAGGAAGGACGTTATGCAACAAATGATGGCTATATCTTTAATCCAGAAGATATTCGTGACTCACAAACTATGATTTGGGAAAACTCAGTTGCTGTTCCCCGTGCGAAAGGTGGATCATTACGTACCATTTCATTTACACAATTATCTGAATCTGAATTAACAGAAGCTAAGAAGATTATAGAAGAAGTCAAGGCTGAACGTGAGAAAGAAAACTATAAAGGACACTGGGATAAATCCATCGTTAATAAAGTAAACTTTCCACTATTTAAACCAGAATCTCAAGATAATGAGGCCGACAGTTCAGATAACCAAGATGAAAGTACGGCATCGGGAGATCAAGGAGATCAAGCAACTGATGTTCAAACGGAGCCTAATGTCGAAAAACAGACATCAGAATCAACAAATGAAGACGATGGCGTGGTAGAAGAAGATGCAACGGCAATAGAATAGGTTACTCTCCTATTCTCATGCTAAGACTACTTTTGCCAATCATTTTTACTGAGACAGTACTCCTTTTTAGGCTACTGTCTTCTTTTTTTGATTTTTTAACGATAACATCACTCACTCCATTAGACATACCAAGTTGTGATATATCACAGAGTTTCATAAAAATAACGGTAAATGACATGGAGGGGTGTGTTATTTAATGTTATAGGCTTGATATTTTGAAAATACTAAAAAAGGATTTAGTCCTATGTCATTTAAAACTAAGAACCTGTATTCATAAAAAATGTTAAACTAAAGATATGGCACGAAAAGCATATGATACTGATTTAACCGATCAAGAATGGGCTCAACTTGAACCCTATTTCTCCAAACACCGCACCTATAAATGGTCTAAACGCGAACTTGTGAACGCAACCTTGTATATCACTAAAACAGGCTGCCAATGGCGCATGCTCCCTCATGATTTCCCTCCTTAAGCTTATCTAAATCAATGATTGTATCTACAATTGCTAAATTACTTGGTCGATGTGTAATCATAATTGTCATTTTGTTTTTAAAAACAGTAAGAAGTTCTTTTAGTATGAGTCCCTCTGTTACTTCGTCTAAAGCGGATGTTGCCTCATCCAATATAATTATATTTGCTTCTGAGAAAAATATTCTTGCAAAAGCAATTCTTTGCTTCTCCCCGCCTGAAACAGTCGTGTTACTTATTGTTGTATCCAAGCCTTCTGGAAGTTTTTCAAAGAATTCTGACAATTGACATCGCCTCAATGCCTCTATGATACGCTCATCATCAATCTGTTTATCAAAAATAATATTTTCTCTCAACGTTCCTGAGAAAATTGGACTTTCTTGTGAAAGATAAAAAACTTGATCATAAAAATCATTTAAGTTTATTTCTGAAAAATCTCTTTCATCTATATAAATTTTTCCTTCAGATTGCTTTAGCAATCCTAAAAAAGTCTTAATCAAAGTTGATTTTCCAGAGCCACTTTTACCAACAATTCCATAAATATTACAATCTCTGAAAGAATAATTAAGCCCTGATAAGATATTTTTATTGTCAATATGAACGCTGACACCTGAAAAATCTACCCGTGAAACTCTTTTGACCCTTACTCCCGAATTTAGATGCCTATCGTCATCCATTTCAAAAAATTCTTTTAGTCGATTGAACGAAATAATATCTAAGTTATATTGAACAAAAATAACATTAAAGATAGCTATTGGATTATAAATACGGTCAATATAAATAAGAAGAGCTACCAAACTACCAATACTAACCGTAATATATCCTGAAAAGAATAGTCCGACTGTTACAATCTTAATAATAGCCACTAAGAGAGCAAAAACTCCAAAGAACATTTCATGGATCATGGTCATATGTGTTAAACCTGAGACGGTTTCATTAGACATGACTCCATAGTTGGCTATTTCCCGCTTATAAAGTTTATTTATTCTAAAGGTAACCATTTCAGTTATCCCACGAATTAACGTATGATTCATTTTCTCCTCTGAAACTAATGAAGTCTCCTTCAAAGATTGTAAAACTTTCAACAAGTACTTTGTCAGTATGAAGACAAAAACATATCCAACGGCAATTGGAATAAGCAATTTAATATCAATTAAGGCAATGAAAAATAAATTGAATAGTGTTTCTGGCAATAATTCTCTGATAAGTCTAGTATAAAAATTTAAATAAACATTCCTTCCTGCTGAGGATCCGGCTTCTACTTTTTGAAGTAGTTTTCCTGAATTAAGTTGAGTATAATTGATATAAGAAATTCTACTAATTTTTTCAAGAGCTTGTTTTTTCAGAAAAAAATAAATACCATGATATAACTTTGTACTTGGATTTTGATCTAAATAAGAAAGAATAGGAACAAGAACAATTGTTATAGCGTACATAAATAGAATAAATGGATCAAATTTTGAATTGTGAGAATCTAATAATTCTTGAAAATAAAAAGTATTGATAGATTTAAGTAAAGCAATAATTATCCCTAAAATAGAATATAATAATAAGTTTCTCTTAAATCTTTGCCATATTTTATTTTTCATATAATACCCTCTAATATTTTCTATTCACACAACTTAAAAACTTCGTCTCTATATTTAAATGAGTTTTTAAATTTTCCACTTGAATAATATGTTGTGGTTGAAGAATTACCAACTTTTATTCCTCGTGCTCTCATACAAGAATGCTCCCCTTCTACCTTAACAATGACATCATCTGACGACAAAATATTAACAAGAATTTCACATATATCTTTTCCTATTCTTTCCTGAATTTGCAAACGCCTACAAACCAAATCAGAAATTCTAGCAATCTTAGATAAACCAA
>NZ_JBLOJT010000049.1:0-12597 GCF_047785745.1 Streptococcus pluranimalium
CTTTGTCAAACTATCATACATTAATCGTCTTTTAAGGGCTTTATAACTTTGTGAATACAGGTTCTTAGATTGCCTAACTGCTGTATGAAAAAGATAAAGCTTCCGAGTTGTTTTACATCTTCGTTAGCTTTCCTCTTTTTACTTTATCATTTTTCGCCCTTAGTACCTTATTAATTGAACACAGGCGTAAAGCTTTTGAAAAAAGATAGCTTGACTGGTGTGCAAGCTCACTGCGTCACTCTCCTATTTTTCTTCCACTTTAGGTCGCCCTTAGTATCTTGTTAATTGAACTCGCCCTAACGGCTGTGTGCAAAAGACAAAGCTTCCTAGATGTTAGACATCTTCGTTAGCTTTCCTATTTTCACTTTCCCGTTTTTCGGGCTTAGTATCTTGTTTTTTTAGGTGTTTTTATGAAGTTATTTTTTACTAATCCAACTAATTCTTTGACGGATTTATTGACGCGAGAAGCAGAAGAGTTTCTTCTGCAAGGTAAGCGTGTTTTTTACATAGCACCAAACTCTCTTTCCTTTGAGAAGGAGCGTCGTGTTTTGGAATATCTCCCTAATCATGCGACTTTTCAGATGATTGTGACGCGCTTTGGGCAATTGCCCAATTATTTTATGCTACCAAAGAGAAAAGAAAGTAGCCATTTGGATGATGCGGGTCTAAGCATGCTTCTTTACCGTGTCTTGAATCAGTTGTCTGATCGATCTCTACCAGTCTTTGGACGTTTGAAAAAAGACCCTGGTTTTATTGAGCAAGTTCTTGCTTTGTATAAAGAATTGGCTAAAAGTCAGTTGAGTCTGGCTGATTTTGATGTTCTAATCTCAGAAACAGATCCCCTCGATAAAGTAGCAGAGTTGAAGATCATCTTAAGCTACTTTATGGACGCTATCAGTTTAGAGCAGTTGAGTGGGGAGAGCAAATTACAGTTTTTCATGCGTGCTCTGTCTGAAGGTAAGCTGGACTTACAATTGAAAGATACTGTATTCATTATCGATGGCTTTACTCGTTTTTCAGAAGAAGAAGAGCGCTTGGTTGACCTTTTAAATCAGAAGGCAGAGCAGGTGCTAATTGCTGCTTATGCGACGAAACGCGCTTATCATGCCCAGTTGTTATCGGGGAATATCTATGAAGCTAGTGTTTCATTTTTAAGAGAATTGGCTAGCCGATATGGTGTCAAAGTTGAGGAATTGCTTGCTGAAACTCTAGAGGAAACAACCTTTTCCAAAGTATCAGTAGCCTTTGAAGCCAGTCACGATTTTTCACCACAAGAAGCCACTTTTAAATGGACTGATGATGATAAAGAGACTTTGCAAATTTGGGAAGCTACCAATCAAAAGGTTGAAATTGAAGCTGTTGCCAAGGACATTCGCCGTAAAATTCGTGAAGAAGGAGCGGACTATAAAGACTTTACCCTTCTTTTAGGGGATGAAAAATCTTATAAACTGCCAGTCGAACGTTTATTAACACAATTTGAAATCCCATTTTATTGGGGACGGGCTGAGTCCATGGTTAACCATCCTCTGTCAGCTTTCATGATTAGTCTTGAGCGTGTCTTGCATTATTATTTCCAAAGAGAAGATCTCATCAACCTCTTAAAAACAGGACTTTTTGGTCACTTTAAGGAGCATGATTTAGATATTTTTGAGCAGTATTGTCAGTTTGCAGATATCAATGTTGGTCAATTCCATAAGCCATTCAAGCATAATATCAGCCGAACTTGGACAGATGACCAAGGTCAAAAACAAGAGCTTGACAAGTATGATTTAGAAAAACTCAATCAGATGCGTCAAAAGGTCATCAATCCCTTGACGGTCTTAAATACAGAAGGTTCTATTGATGACCTGCTGCAAGGCTTATTAAGTTTCTTTGACAACTGCTCGCTAACCAAGAATTTTCAAGTTTTAACTGTCGGGGCCAATCCAGAAGCTGTTGAAAAGCATGAGCAAGTTTGGAAAGTTTTTACAAGCTTATTGGAACAGGCAAAACTGGCCTTTGCAGGTGAAACACTCAGTATGCAAGAGTTGATATCTCTTTTAGCAAATGGCATGGCCTCAACAGATTATCGTACAGTCCCAGCCACGGTAAACGTGGTGAATGTGCGTTCTTATGACTTGATTGAGCCACATTCAGCTCCTTATGTCTATGCTATCGGACTAGGGCAATCTGCATTTCCTAAGGTTTCGCAAAATACAAGTCTCATCTCGGATGAAGAGCGACAATTGCTTAATGAGAGCACTGATGGAGAGGGCCGCCTCGATATCGTTACTGGTGATAATCTGAAGAAAAATCATTTTGTAGCCATTTCTCTCTTAAATGCTGCGGATAAAGGCCTAGTTTTATCTTATCCCCAGCTGTTAGGTGAGGGACAAGAGCTGATGTCACCCTACATGACTACGCTTGTTGAGGACTTAGGATTTCCCCTAACACTCAAACAAAAAAACATGGGGGATATCGCACCGGATGATTTGGGGTCTTACAAGGAGGTTTTGGCGCGTCTTATCAGTTTGAATCGCTCACAATTTTTGGATAAACTGAGTCAGGAAGAGGTGACCTACTGGCGCGTCCTCGGGCGCGTGATTCGTAAGGAATTATCGGATAAGGGTATCGCGATTGAACAGATTTCAAAAGAGTTGACCAGTAAGCCCCTATCACAGGAGGTCTTGCAGGTTCTCTTTCCAGCTGATGCCTCCTTGCCTTTGTCAGCGTCGTCACTGACACGTTTTTACAATAATCAGTATCTGTATTTCGTTGAGAAAATCCTTGGGCTTCGTGAGCAGGATTCTATTCATCCGGATGCCAGAAGTCACGGGAATTTTTTACACAAGGTTTTTGAGCGTGCGCTGTCTAACCAAGATAGCTTGAGTTTCAAAGAAAAGTTGGAACAAGCTTTAGAGGAAACCAAGCAAGATAAGGCCTTTCAAACGCTTTATGAAGAAGACCAAGAGAGTCTTTATTCCCGTGAATTATTGGAAAGTATCGCCAAGGCGACGGGAAGTTTATTTGAAGACATGCAGGACATCCAAGTCAGTCGTCAAGAATCTGCTTTTAAGTTTCTTTTGGATCCTAGTGAAACGCGTTTAGATCGTCCGATAGAAGTTTCAGGTTTCATTGACCGTGTGGATACATTACGTTCGGGCACAGAAGACTTGGCTTACGGGGTTATTGACTATAAATCAAGTCACCAGCGTTTCCAATTGGAAAAATTCTATAATGGTTTGAGTCCACAGTTGATGACCTATCTATTAGCTTTGAAAGAAGGCAAAGACAAGGAAGGACTGCCTCTCTTTGATCACTTGGATTATTTCGGAGCCATGTATCTGCAGATGCAGGAGCCTAGTTTAGCGCTTAAAGATATTAGCGAATTTGGAAAAATTCCTCAAAAGCTCAAGGAAGAACTGCGTTACGATGGGCTTTTCCGAGAAGAATTTCTGACTTATTTACCAGAAGACAACTATAAGTTCAGTCGCAATAAGCAGGCTGTCGTCTACAAGGAAGAGGAGCTTGATGAGCTAATCACTTTCTTAAAATCTCAGTATCAAGAGGCGGCTGAAACCATCTTGAAGGGACATTTTGCTATCAATCCATATAGTCAAGATGGGAGATCGGTTGCTGGTGAGCAATTGACTGCCTTGACGGGATTTGAAGCTGATTTACACTTAGGACAAGCTCGTTTTTTAGAAAATATTAAGGATAGTCCAAGGCAAAAACGTCAGCTATTACTAGAGAAAATTCATGAAAAAAATCAATCAGAGAAAGGAGACCGCCATGTTTAAACCCTATTTAACAGATGTTGATATTGACCGTTTAATCGAAGCAGAAAACCAACTGCCTGAAGGACAACAGAGACGCACACCAGAACAAATTCAAGCTATTTATAGTCATGGTCAAAACATGCTTGTCTCAGCCTCAGCGGGTTCAGGTAAAACATTTGTTATGGTTGAACGCATCGTTGACATGATTGAACGTGGCGTTGGTGTAGACCAGCTCTTTATTTCAACCTTTACGGTAAAGGCGGCGACCGAGCTGAAAGAGCGTTTGGAGAAAAAATTAAGCCAAGCGCTTGGTCGTGCGGCGAATGCTGATAGTCAAGCACATTTATCTTTACAGTTGGCTAATGTTCAGACAGCAGACATCGGGACAATGGACGCTTTTACCCAAAAGCTGGTCACACGCTATGGCTACTTAGTTGGTATTTCGCCAACTTTTCGTATTTTACAAGATGAGACAGAGCAATTTCTCTTGAAGGATAAGGTGTTTAGTGAGCTCTTTGAAGCTTATCGATTGGACAAGGATAAGTCCACAACTTTCAATGATTTGGTTCGCAATTTTACAGGTCGAGCAAAGACTAATCGCGTCTTCCGTGAAGTGGTCTATCAGTTGCACAACTTCATGCAGGCAACGGATGATCCTAAAAAATGGTTGGCAGATCATTTTATCAACCAAGCGGCATACATCGCGACTTCTTATTATCCAGAGAAAGCACTTGAAAAACTTCGCAGTGAACTTGATCAGGCGAGGCTCCATTACCAATCACAACATAAACAAATCATTCGAGCACTGAATCAAAAAGACTTTGGTACTCTTAACCGCTTGATGTCAGAGTTTGCTTTCAAAGCGACAGTACTTGGTAAAAAGGGTGAATTTGCTGAGTTAGCAGAATTACTGGTACGCTATGCCAATATCGCTGTGGATCAAACCCAAGCTAGTGTAAGTGAACTGCAATCAGCCAAAGAGAATTTCATAGCTCTTTGCCATCGTCCAGTAACAACAACTAAAGCAGGAAAACTAGATAAAATATCTAGTCAAGTCCAAGCGTTAGCCAATCAAGCAGCTCATCTGATTAACTTGATTGAACAAAAAGAATTAGCTAGATTTGTAGCAGAGATAGACAAGATTGGAATTGCCAGTACACACTTGAAAAAATACCAACTGGACACTTTCTTGGATCACTACCGTTTCTCTGATTTGATGATTGATGATGTCAGAGCCAGTGATTTAGACATCATGAAAGGGCAGTTTGATAGCCTTTTCTACCAGATTGATGAGATGTTACTAGTGATGTTAGAGACTCTTGCAAATACGACTGAAGCGAACTTTGAAAAGACTTTCTTCCAGTCAGAAGCAGCTTTACATGAGCATTTTGATAAATGGTTTACTAAAAAAGAATGGGAGAGTCGTTTTCCAAAACTGATAGAGTACCACCAGCTCTATGCCATGATTTCAGTCGTTTATCAAGAACAGCCTAATGCTCTCCCCCTTTTAGAAATCTTACAGCGTTTTTTGGGAGATTTTGCAGACCGTTATTTGGCTTTAAAAATCAGTGAATCTAGCTTAGAATTTTCAGATATTGCTCATGCTGCTATCCGTATTTTGTCTGAAAACGAGAAACTTAGACAAAGTTTTCAAAATCATTATGAAGAAGTCATGGTCGATGAATATCAGGATAATAGCCCTATCCAAGAACGTCTCTTGGACTTGCTTTCAAATGGGCAAAACCGCTTTATGGTAGGAGATGTTAAGCAGTCGATTTACCGTTTCCGTCAGGCTGATCCGACTATTTTTACTGGGAAATTCAACCTCTTCAAGAATGATCCGCAAGCCGGTAAACTCATTGTCTTGAAGGAAAATTTCCGCAGTCACAAAGAAGTGGTGGATAGTGTCAATTTTGTATTTAGTCACCTTATGGATCAAGATTTGGGAGATATTTCTTACGATAAATCACAAGAGTTGATTGCTGGAAACCCCAAAAAACAGGTAGCTACTCCAGACTACAAAACGACTTTCTTGCTCTATGATGACCAGCAAGAAGGGGAGACACAACTTGAAGAAGAGGAGACCGAGGTACAAGAAGAAGTTTCTCAAGGTCAGGTTGACTTGGTTATCAATGAAATCAAGGCCTTGCAAGCTAAAGCAGATGGCATATTTGATTTTTCAAATATCGCCCTCTTAGTCCCTTCTCGAACACGTAATATTGCCATTTTGAAACGTTTTTCAGAGGCGGGGATTCCCTTGGTTGCGGATGATGGGGTCATGAATTACCTCAAATCAACCGAAGTCATGATTATGCTGGAAACCCTCCGAACGATTAACAATCCCTTGAATGACTACGCCTTGGTTTCCTTAATGAAATCTCCCATGTTTTCATTTGATGAGGATGATTTGGCTCGCATTGCTGTCCAAGACCAGAAGCAAAGCTTGATGAATTTCTATGACAAGCTTCTCTTGGCTGACAAAAAAAGTGGCTATCATGGTGAGCTAATTACAGACTCATTAGCGCATAAAATTACTCAATTTTTGGATTATTTAACCTCTTGGAGACGATTTTCTAAGACTCATTTGATTCACGAATTGATTTGGAAAATCTACAATGACCGCTTTTATGTGGATTATGTCGGTGCCCTACCAAATGGTTTACAACGACAAACTAACTTATATAGTCTAGCCCTAAGAGCCAACCAATATGAACAGTCAGGTTTTCGCGGCCTCAACCGCTTTGTGGCAATGATTGACCACATCCTGGATCAGGAGCATGACCTAGCTGATGTTGCTCACGCCCTTCCTAAAAATGCCGTTCGCTTAATGACCATCCATAAAAGTAAGGGCTTGGAGTTTGATTATGTTTTTGTTTTAAATATGGATCAGCAGTTCAACCTCAAAGAGACCTCGCATGCCAAGGCGATTGCCCAAAAAGAGACTGGTGTAGGGATTATTTATCAAGCAGACTTATCAAATGATGACAGGCTATCGCGTGAGTCTAGTCTTCCGCTTAAGGTTAGCATAGAAACCTTGCCTTTTCAGACAAACAAAGAAGCAGTTCTCAGAGCCAGTCTATCCGAGAGAATGCGTCTGCTTTATGTTGCCATGACTCGGGCGGTTAAGAAACTCTATATCGTGGGGACAGCCCATGAGAAAGAGGGGAATCACACGGATGATGCGGAAGAAACGGTACTAGCCCTAGGACGTCGAGAGAAAATGCGCTCTTTCCAAGCCTGGCTATTAGCTTTGGCAGAAACCTATCCTCAGGCATTTGCGCAGGCTATCGACCTTGTTTATGCTTCAGGAACCATTCAAAACCCTGATGTTTCTCCTTCGCTTGATGTGATGGATGTGACAGATAATCGCCAATCAAATGACATTACCAAGGCTCTGGATAACTTAAAACAAGTTCAGGAATACAATGACCTTCATAAAGCTGGTATTGAGCTACCAAGTTTAAGAACACCTAGTCAGCTTAAAAAAGCCAAATTAATTGACCAAGAACAGGCAGATATTGCCCTCATCAGTCAGTCCCAGGTATCTAAAGAGCCTGTGAGCTTTGCTTTACCAGACTTTTCAGAGCAAAAAACCTTATCTTCAGCAGAAGTGGGTTCAGCCCTGCACAATCTTATGCAACGCCTGGATTTGAAATCCGACCTTAGTCAAGAGACTATTAAGCAGACCTTACTTGATATGACTGACCAAACAGAGTTAGTGACGAAATTACCGCTAGATAAGATCGAAGCCTTCTTCAAAACTGACCTTGGTCAACAGATTCTCAACAATCAAGACAAGCTTCATCGAGAAGCGCCGTTCGCCATATTGACAGATGATTTAGCCAGTAGGGAATCCTTTGTCATTCGTGGGATTATTGATGGTTACCTCTTGTTTGACGACCGTATCATTTTGTTTGATTATAAGACGGATCACTACAAGACCGCTTCGCAGATGATTGCTCGTTATCAGGACCAGATGGCCTTATATGCCAAATCTCTTAGACAGGCTTATAAGATTGAGCAGGTTGAAGCCTTTTTAATCCTATTTGGTGGAGATGACTTGGAACTTGTTGCTCTCCTGTAAAAGACTTAAGTTTAGTTAGTTTAACTGATAAGATAGCCAGGCTGAGTGATAATAAGTTTGACAAAACCATCTGACATTACTAACAGCTTTCTTGATAATAGTATGGGGAAAGCTGAAAAACTTGCAAAATTTGATATAATAATACAAACGAAAAGGAGGAAAGCTATGACTGAAAAGAAAATCGATCTCGTTGTTGTAACGGGGATGAGTGGTGCCGGCAAGACCGTAGCCATCCAGTCTTTTGAGGATTTGGGATACTTCACCATGGACAATATGCCGCCAGCCCTTCTGCCTAAGTTTTTAGAGCTGGTAGAACAGTCAGAAGATACTAGCCGAGTTGCTGTTGTGGTCGATATGCGAAGTCGTCTCTTTTTCAAAGAAATCACAACGATTCTTGACAATTTAGAGAGTAACGAGGCCATTGATTTCAAGATTCTTTTCTTGGATGCAACGGATGGTGAGTTGGTATCACGCTATAAAGAAACGCGTCGCAGTCATCCTTTAGCTGCAGATGGTCGTGTCTTGGATGGGATTAGCCTAGAGCGTGAACTCTTAGCACCTCTGAAAAACCTCAGCCAAAATGTCGTTGATACAACAGAATTAACCCCACGCAATCTTCGAAAAGAAATTTCAGATCAATTTGCTAAAAATGCAAAAAAAACAGATTTCCGTATCGAAATCATGAGCTTTGGCTTCAAGTACGGCCTACCTCTGGATGCTGATTTGGTTTTTGATGTCCGTTTTTTGCCAAATCCTTATTACCAAGTGGAGCTCAGAGAGCAGACAGGACTAGATAAGCCGGTTTACGATTATGTCATGTCTCAAGAAGCTTCAGAAGATTTCTACCAGCGCTTGATCCATTTGATTGAGCCGATTTTGCCAGGCTATCAGCGAGAAGGAAAATCAGTCCTAACTATCGCGATTGGTTGTACTGGTGGCCAACATCGTAGCGTTGCCTTTGCTCATCGTCTATCAGCTAATCTTTTAAATAATTGGCCTGTCAATGAAAGTCATCGTGATAAAGATCGACGTAAGGAAACGGTGAACCGATCATGAGAAAACCCAAAATAACGGTTATAGGTGGTGGAACAGGGATTCCTGTTATTCTCAAATCACTACGGCATCAACATGTTGATATCACAGCGGTTGTCACAGTAGCTGACGATGGGGGATCATCAGGCAAACTTCGTTCTGCTATGCAGTTAACACCACCAGGTGACTTACGAAATGTACTAGTAGCCATGAGTGACATGCCCAAGTTTTATGAGGAACTTTTTCAGTATCGTTTTAATGAGAATGATGGCGTTTTAGCAGGGCATCCACTTGGGAATTTAATCATTGCAGGTGTTTCTGAAATGGAAGGGTCTACCTATAATGCCATGCAGGCTCTGACACAGTTTTTTCACACAACAGGTAAAATTTACCCGTCAAGTGTTACCCCATTGACGCTGCATGCTGTCTTCAAGGATGGACACGAAGTTATCGGAGAAAGTCACATCTCAGAATACGATGGCATGATTGATTATGTCTATGTCACCAACACTTACAACGATGATATCCCGACAGCCAGTCCAAAAGTGGTCGAAGCCATCATGGAAAGTGATATGATTGTGCTTGGACCTGGCTCCCTCTTTACCTCTATCTTGCCTAATCTGGTCATCCCAGAGATTCGTCAAGCCTTAGTGGAAACAAAAGCAGAAGTAGCCTATGTTTGCAATATCATGACCCAGTATGGTGAGACAGAACATTTTACTGATGCGGATCACCTAGCCGTTCTCAATCGCCATTTAGGCATTGATGTTATTGACACTGTTTTGGTCAATATTGAACCAGTTCCGCAAGATTATATGAAAAGTAACCAGTTTGATGAGTATTTGGTTCAGGTTGAGCATGATTTTAAAGGTCTTAGGGATAATGCCAAGCGTGTGATTTCATCTAACTTCCTTCGATTGGAAAATGGCGGTGCTTTTCACCAAGGTGAACTAGTGGTTGAAGAATTAATGGATTTAGTAAGGACTAGATACCTATGAGTTTTACAACAACTGTTAAAGAAGAAATATTAACGCAATCACCTAAAAATAAAGAAGAACTGTCAGCCATCATCAAGATGTCTGGTAGTATCGGCTTAACAGGACAGGGCTTAACTCTATCCATCACCAGTGAAAATGCTAAGATAGCTCGTCACATCTATTCTCTCTTTGAATGCCATTACGGGATTCATCCTGAAATTAAATACCACCAAAAAACAAACCTTCGTAAGAATCGCGTTTACAATGTTTTTGTTGAGCGAGATGTTAATGAGATTATGGCAGATTTACAATTGGCAGATTCCTTTTTTGGCTTTGAAACAGGCATTAATCCGATGATTTTAAAAGACGACGATTTAGGAAGAGCTTATCTAAGAGGGGCTTTTTTAGCAACTGGGACCATTAGAGATCCCGAATCAGGACGTTACCAGTTAGAAATCTTTTCCGTCTATCAAGATCATGCGGAGGATTTATTACGCTTGATGCAAAAATTCCTTTTGGAAGCTAAAATTATAGAGCACAAAAACGGTACGGTGACCTATCTTCAAAAGGCAGAAGACATTATGGATTTTCTTCTCTTAGTTGGCGCAGAATCAGCTAAAGAAAGTTACGAAGAAGTAAAAGTCTATCGTGAAGCTAGAAATGACATCAATCGTGCCAATAATGCAGAAACAGCTAATATTGCTAAAACCATTAGTGCAAGCATGAAGACCATCAACAATATCATTAAGATTATGGATACCGTTGGTTTAGATACTTTGCCCTTAGAACTACAGCAGATTGCCCAAGTTCGTATTGCTAATCCTGATTTTTCGATGCAACAAATTGCTGACAGTTTAGATTTTCCCTTGACCAAGAGTGGTGTTAACCATCGCTTAAGGAAGATTAATCAATTGGCTGATGAGCTATGATTTAGAATCTCTTTAGAGTTAATCTCTAGAGGGATTTTTGATTTTAGCTTTCAAAGAAAGAGCTGAGTAAAAAAATATTTTTTTATTGACATTTATTTTTAGTTTGGTATACTTAACCGGTAATGCAAAAACTAAACCAGTTAATAAAAAGGAGTTAGAAATGAAAAAGAAATCCATTCTCTCGCTAGGATTGCTTAGTTTATTTTCACTAGGTCTTGCTGCTCATAGTCAACCAGCTCAAGCAGCAGATAAGGATATTGAAGTTATTGCTTCTTTCTATCCTATGTACGAATTTACCAAACAAGTTGTTGGTGATGAAGGTAATGTAAGTCTTTTGATTAAAGCAGGGACAGAAGCACATGATTTTGAACCATCAACTAAAGATATTTCTAAAATTCAAAAAGCTGATGCCTTTGTTTATGATGATGACAATATGGAAACATGGGTGCCAAAGGTTAAAAAATCTCTTGATAATAAAGGAAAGAATTTCATCAAAGCAACTGGTGACATGCTTCTAATGGGTGGCGGTGGTCATGATCATGACCACGATCACGATCATGGTGAAGAAGGTCACACGCATGAATTCGACCCACATGTTTGGTTATCGCCGGAACGTTCTCAGATCCTTGTAACCAATATCGCCAATGATTTATCTGAAAAATTCCCAGAAAAAGCAGATACTTTCAAGAAAAATGCAGAAAGCTATAATAAAAAACTTTCTGATCTTGATAAAAAATATAGAGATGCACTGACAGATGCTAAACAAAAGAGCTTTGTAACACAGCATTCTGCCTTTGGCTACCTTGCTCTTGACTATGGATTGAACCAAGTCCCTATCACTGGCGTATCAGCTGAAGAAGAACCATCAGCAAAACGACTTGCTCAACTCTCAAAATACGTTAAGAAATACGATATCAATTATATTTATTTTGAAGAAAATGCCTCTTCTAAAGTATCAAAAACACTTGCTGATGAGGTGGGTGTCAAGACAGCTGTTTTAAATCCTTTAGAAAGCTTAACATCTAAACAGATGAAAAAAGGTGAGAACTACATTACAGTAATGGAGAAAAACCTTAAAGCACTCCAAAAAACAACGGATAAAGCTGGAAAAGATATTGAACCAGAAAAAGGTGTTGAAAAGACAGTCTATAACGGATACTTTAAAGATAGTCAAATCAAAGACCGTAAGTTATCAGACTGGACAGGGAAGTGGCAATCTGTTTACCCATTGCTTCAAGATGGTACTTTAGATGAAGTCTTTGATTACAAGTCTAAGAAAAATCCAGAAATGTCAGCAAAGGAATATAAAGACTACTATACAACTGGATATAAAACAGACGTTGAAGAAATCAATATTGATGGTAAGAAAATGACCATGGAATTCATCCAAAATGGTGAATCACATAAATACAAGTACAAATATGTTGGTTATGAAATCTTGAACTACGAAAAAGGAAATCGTGGGGTTCGTTTCTTGTTTGAAACTGATGATAAAGATGCTGGACAATTCAAGTATGTCCAATTCTCTGACCATGATATTCGTCCAAATGAAGCCGGGCATTTCCACATTTACTTTGGTGGAGAGAGTCAAGAAGCACTCATTGAAGAACTTGAAAACTGGCCAACTTACTACCCAACTGATTTGTCAGGTCACGAAGTTGCCCAAGAAATGTTGGCACACTAATAGTTAGTATCTCCAAAAACTTTTGGCTCTTCGTCAACTGTAGTGGGTGACTTATAATTAACGTCTAGAGAGAATCGTTCCGGTTCTCTCTTTTTGGGCTCTTTGTCAACTGTAGTGGGTTGATGTCAGCTAC
>NZ_JBLOJT010000005.1:0-50883 GCF_047785745.1 Streptococcus pluranimalium
AATCTGTGGTATTCTTAAATAGTTCCATATGACACTTTCTAATGAGTTGTTTGGCGCTTTTCATTATAAGTCATGTGGGACTTTTTGCATACAGTCAAAAAGCCCTATAACATCCGCAGTGGATTTTACCCACTACAGAAATTATAGAGCCCTAATCACTCCGTATTCTTTGAACTTATGGCTGATAATCATAGAGAGTATATGTTTAAAATTGTGATCAAATTGACTTTTTTGTTGAAAACTTGTTAGTCTTATAACTAATTGTTAAGGGAAAATGTTTGACTTTTCGTCATCAAGAAAAATTTGTCTGTTTATTGAGATATTTTTGAGGAGGTAAGGATGGAGTTATGTCATCAACTGTTAATATTGTAAAATTGTCTGATGAAGCTAGATTGCCCTAATGATAAGGCTCTGTTACGATTAAGATAGTTTAAATAAAGGTGGTTATGATAATGAAAAAGTTTTTAAAAGTGACTTTAGTGACGGCATGCTTGCTAACAAGCGTTAGCTCGGGACAAGCCAATCATGTTGCAGCAGAGATGTTGCAAGAATTTGTTGACGATCAAGCTGATAATCAACAAGTTAGCATCAATCCTTGGAAAGAAGGGGATAATACCGTTTCAGGAAAGGCTTCAGCCAATCAGATGGTTAGTGTTAGATTCAAGAAGGGGAACGATAAGTGGGATGTCACTTCTGTAACTGTTCAAGCTGACCAAGAAGGACAATGGCAAGTAGCTGTTCCAAGAGATCTTTTTGATGGATGGATGCAGCTGGATATGCAGGTTTTTGCTAGAGCAACCGATGAGGCAACTGAAGCTGGTGGTGTTTTTGTTGAATTCGTTAATGCAACTGGTAAAAAATTGACTCAATCTCAAATTTTAGTCACTCCTATGACATCTCCACTAGGGAGTCGTTACGAGGCTATTCCACCAAGACGAATAAAGGACTTTTATGGTCAAGAGTATTGGTTTGTCGGTCGTGATAATGCTTATTCTGCTTATTCGGAACGTGTTACTAAGCATGATAAGACAGTTCGATTTATCTATGAGCCTGTCCAAGAATCAGAATAATACTCATTGAAAATCAAAATCTGATCTTGTCGAGTTTACCTTGATGACCTTCAGTGCTATCTGTGGCTCTTTTCCTAGTCAGATTTTAATTTATAATATGTCATACACAACGACATTCAAAATGATGATTTTTGATAACAGTTAAGAGACTGGGTAAACCAGCCTCTTTTTTATGATAGTAATCGTGTCCCATGAACTTGGGTAGCTCCTGTGAGTTTGACAAGTTCTTGGAAATTATCCTTAGTAATACCTCCACCGATTTGAATGTCAATACGATCTGCGGCATAGTCAACTAAAGCTTTTAAATGAGCAACATTATCAAAGATATCAGACTTGCTATCAGGATTCCCATGGGTTAGAATGCGTGTAAAACCATAGTCAATCAAGTCATCGATAGCCTGAAACTGGTCTTCTTGTGGAATGTGATCAAAAGCCATGTGAAAAACAAGGGGAAGACCTTGGGTTGATGGTAAGAGTTGTTCGATGGCTTCTGTGTCTAGTTGGTTGTCTTCTGTTAATAATCCTAATACAAGAGCATCAGATTCTAATTCGGCGGCACGGAGGATATCCTCTTCCATAGCACGTAGTTCAAGATCATTATAGACGAAGTTACCGCCACGGGGCCGAATCATAATAGCTGAGGAAATATGTTTGTCATGAAGGTAACGATTGGCTTCCTTGATAACACCATAAGACGGTGTGGTTCCACCGACAGCTAGGTTATCACAAAGTTCAACACGTGAGATATCTGGGCTATTTAGCCTATGGAGGTTGGTTAAGTTTTCAGCGCAAAATTCTTTGGTAATCATTTGTAGTCCTTTCAAGAGGGTTTGGATTTATTATATCATGAATGTTACTGATTTTCGTCAGCAACTGCTGTCGGTAAAAAACATCAAAAAACAATACTTTGTAGAAAAATTCTGATAATAATACACAATTTTGTGATATAATGAATTAATTTTAAATGGAGGTCGTGGTGATGACAATTTATAACTTTTCTGCAGGTCCTGCAGTATTGCCAAAAGAAGTGTTAAAAAAAGCCCAAGCTGAGTTTTTGGATTATGCCAACTCAGGCATGAGTGTTATGGAATTGTCCCACCGCTCCAAGGAATTTGATGACATTATCAAAAATGCTGAGCAATTGTTGCGAGAGTTGATGCAGATTCCAGATCATTATAAGGTTCTCTTTTTGCAAGGTGGTGCTTCAACACAGTTTTCCATGTTACCTTTAAATATGGCAAAGGGAAAGAAAGCTTATTACCTAGTTGCAGGATCTTGGGGTAACAAAGCCTATACTGAAGCGGTTAAACTCTCACAGACAATTCCTTTTGAACCCATTTGCTTGGCTTCATCTGAAGAGACTGGATTTGACCGTATTCCAGAATTTGATAGCAGTTTGATTGATCCGAAGGCGGCGTATGTTCATCTAACAACCAATAATACTATCGAGGGAACGAGTGTTTATCAACTACCTGAAACAAATGGTGTCCCTATTGTGGCTGACATGTCATCGAATATCTTAGCCATTGATTACAAGGTTTCTGATTTTGCTATGATTTATGCTGGTGCGCAAAAAAATATTGGGCCTGCTGGTGTGACGATTGTTATTGTCCGTGAGGATTTCTTGAATGATGAGCCTGCTCTTTCTAGCATGTTGGATTATCGCATCCAAGCAGAAAATGCTTCGCTTTATAATACGCCACCAACTTTTGGTATTTACATGGCTAAATTAGTTTTTGAACATGTGATATCTTTAGGTGGTGTTGCTAAAATGGAGGAACTTAATCGTCAAAAATCAAGCCTTCTTTATGATTTTATTGATAGGTCTGACTTTTATAAGAGCCCAGTTAAGTTTGCTAAGGATCGATCGCTAGCTAATATCCCTTTTGTGACACCGAATGCGGAACTCGATAAAGCCTTTAATCAAGCTGCAGATGAAGCAGGATTTAAAAATATCAAAGGTCACCGTAGTGTGGGGGGGATGCGAGCGAGTCTCTATAATGCTTTTCCGCTAGAAGGTGTAGAAGCACTGATCAGATTTATGAAAGCTTTTGAGGAGGAACATGGATAATGGAGCTACGTTTAGCACATCCCAACGAAGTAGATACTATTATGACCATTATAGAGGAAGCACGTGCCTTTCTTAAAGCGTCGGGTAGTGACCAGTGGCAGGGAAAATACCCTGCAGCCATTGATATCATTGATGATATTTTGCAAGGTCAAGCTTGGGTTGGATTGATTGATGGTGATATTGTTTCTTATGCTGCAGTCATTGTAGGACAAGATCCAGCCTATGAGAACATCACAGATGGCAAATGGAAACATGCTAATCATCAATATACTGTTTTCCATCGGGTTGCTGTTTCTAAGAAAGCTAGTGGGCAAAAAGTAGGGCAAACTTTCATCCAAGGTTTAATTGAAGGTCATAAGGGTCCAGATTTTCGTTGTGATACCCATCCTAAAAACCATATTATGCAGCATATTTTAGAAAAACTTGGTTACGTTTATTGTGGCAAAGTTATGTTTGAGGGGGAACGTTTAGCCTATCAGAAAATAAAGTCAACGTCTGAAACAGCAGATTATCAAGAGGTTGATGAGGGCCTTCGTTACGATCTATAATGTCTTACTTACAATAATTGCTAAAGAGTGTCAGATAGCGATATTTAGCTAACAGTTAATACGATTAGAGGAGATTTCTATGGTCTTTAGTGTCAAAACATTCAATAACATTAATAAAATTGGTTTGAAAGAATTAGGCAATGCCTTTCAAATTGATGGTGACTTAGCGGATAATCCAGACGCCTATATTTTACGTAGTCAACAGTTGCATGATGTGGATTTTCCAGATAATCTTAAAGCCATTGCCCGAGCAGGTGCTGGGACCAATAATATTCCCATTGATAAGGCGACAGAAGCAGGGATTGTTGTCTTTAACACACCAGGCGCCAATGCCAATGCTGTCAAAGAAGCCGTTTTAACAGCTATTTTGTTATCGGCGCGTGATTACCTATCTGCTAATAGTTGGGTAAATAGCCTGTCTGGTCATGATGTGCCCAAGCAAATTGAGGCTGGCAAATCCCAATTTGCTGGTTCAGAAATTTCAGGGAAAACGCTAGGTGTTATCGGTCTAGGTGCTATTGGTGCTAGGATTGCTAATGATGCGCGCCGTTTGGGCATGAATGTCCTAGGTTATGATCCTTATGTGTCTATTGAAACGGCATGGAATATTTCCAGTCATGTCAAACGAGTTAATGATCTAAAAGACATTTTTAGCCAATCTGACTATATCACTGTTCATATTCCTTTGACTGAGGATACTAAGCATATCTTTGATCGCACGGCTTTTGACCAAATGAAAAAAAATACTGTCATTATTAATTTTGCCCGTGCAGAACTTGTGGCTAATTCAGCTCTTTTTGATGCCCTTGAAACAGGGGGAGTTAGACGTTACATCACAGACTTTGGAACCCAAGAGCTCCTCAACAAAGAAGGAGTGATTGTTTTTCCACATGTGGGTGGCTCAACTGAGGAAGCGGAACTGAACTGTGCCATTATGGCCAGTCAGACGGTTCGACACTTCTTGGAGACTGGGGAGATCACTAACTCGGTTAATTTCCCGAACATGCATCAGGTTCAAGACGCCCCTTACCGTATTACTATTACCTTAATCAATAAAAATGTGCCTAATATTGTGGCTAAAATTTCGACAGCAGTTTCAGATTTGGACATTAACATTGATAATATCCTCAATCGTTCAAAAGGTGATTATGCCTATACCTTGCTAGATTTGGATGAAACGGACGCTGCTAAGATTGACCAGTTAGTGGCCTTGTTTGAAGACAGTGAGAACATCATTCGTGTGCGTTTGATTCCTTTGGAAAAATCCTAACCCTTTGACAGTGTCTTGTTATCATGCTAGGCTAGAAGTGTAGAGGAGGTATTGATTGATGTTTAACAAATCAAAGAAAAGTGATAATCGTTTTGAATACATTCCGATGAACTCAGGATCTTTAATCGTGGTTGATCAAGAAACTGGTGTCGAATATTATAAAGAAGGGATTGCCATGACAGTCTTATATGACACAGATGGCAAACCAAAAATCAACAAGGACTGGCGAGACAGTCACTAATGAAATGAAAGGAGAATTCTTATGGAATTAGTATTACCAAACAATTATGTTGTTCTTGAACAAGAAGAGATGATGTATCTTGAGGGGGGGGATTATCTGTACCTAATGGTGCTCTAGCTTTTGGTGTTAATTCCGCCATTAACGCTACAATTGCATATTTTATGGGTGGTGGCGGAGGAATTGCTTTATTTAAGGCTGCGATAAAAGTTGTTGGTCGACAAACATTTACTAGATTCCTAAGAGGAGCCTTAATAAACTTTATAGGTGTTCAAGCTGCAAATAGAATTTCTGGAACAGTTGTTGGTTTTGTCTTAGGAACAGGAGGCTTGAGTGTCGGTGGGATGTTAGCGAGACATTTGGATTCAGGAGATAAACATCCAAATAACGGCTGGTGGGATATTACATAATTTATGTGGCAAAAATATTTTTTAATCATCATAGCTCTTATTGGAGTACTACTTGTATTACTTAGCATGTATGTCATTCCATATATTGAAAAATATAAGGAAATGGAATTACCAATCTTTTTAATTGGGGTGATTATAATACTGGGATCTTTATTTTTAATAAAAATGTTTAATAAACCTTAGGGATTTCTAGAATCAACTTTGCAATACAACCTATACAGTTGGAGTAAAAAATTTTGAGAGTAGCTATTTGATAGATGCCTTTGCTTTTGTACATGAATTATATCATTCCAAAGATAGAAATAGGCTTTTAAAAATACAATCTATTGTATCTATTTATACTTATCTGATATCAGTATTATTGAAAATAATAGCACTATATTCAATCTGGTTCGGAAAAAATATTTCATGTTTAAACCGATATTAATAATTGATGTAATCATATTGCTAACATGTTTACTTCTTACGTTGATTATAGAGTCATATGCTTCTAATGAAGCAATCTCATTTTTAAAGGAAAATAAGTACATACAAAAAAACAATTAGTGGAATCTATCGCATTTTATGCTAAACTTAGCTATTGTTATCAGTTTATTGCCCATATTTTATTATCAATCATTCTATTCTATCTCATATGAATAAGTTATATACTTGAAAAACTATTTTGTCACAATAAAATTAGGGAACTATATACCAGTTTACACCAACCATAATATGTAGTATTTTCAACAATACCCCAAAAGGCGACTTCCTTTTGGAAATCGTCAAGCGATTGGAGGAAATACTAATCCACAGTGGTTTTTCCAAGTATAACACTTGGGCTTTGGCAGTAGCTAACTGCACTAAATATAATATAAGGAGGTTGGCAAAAGTCCAACCTCTTTATAGGATGTTCGTTATAACGGTCTAAGGCAGTGGTGGGGAGAAGAACTTAGCGGTATATCGCTTTTAGCCTTTCCTCTGTACAGTTGCTTAGGAACTTTAGTTTCAAGCAACCACTGCTGAATAGCTGTTTCTTTCGCATTTTACGATCGGAACTAAACCTAGAAGAGTAGATAAAAGCTGTGCTTTTTCTATCTGCACGCTCAAAAGTTTTGAAAGACCTTTTGAGCTAGGCGGGGGTGGTTGAATAAGTTTATGAAAGCTTTCAATCGGGCAATAAAACTTGTGAGGCAAGTGTCAAAAACTGTCCGGTGGATAGTCTCAGTTCTGAGACTTAAAACCATGTAGCGAAGACGAACTCTTTTTAGTTACAGGGTATTCTTCCCCACTGCCTTTTTAGTTTGGAGGTAAGATGGAAATTCGCAAGATAGCGTTAAGCGATCAAAAAGCTTTTTTTGATTTTGAAGATGAATTACTTGAGGATAAGCGCACCAACCCTTTTATCGAGTGGTGGCCAGTTGAAGATTTTAAGGCTTTTGTCTCTCAAAGTGATCTTTCAGAGGTCAAGCAGCTAGAGCAAAGCTACTCGCCCTTTACCCGCTATTTTGCCTTTGTTGATGGTGCCATAGCCGGTTTTGTCATTTGTTTCTGGGAGATGGAACATCCAGACTGCTTGACGTTGGGGCATCTGGGTTATATGGTGGCTCCTTCTTTTAGGCATCAAGGTGTCGCTCAAGCTTTGATAAATTTCGCCTTAAGTCAGTATCGGTCTCGAGGTATTGGACGTCTGCTTCTGGCAGCGCATGAGGACAACCAAGCCTCTCGTCAATTAATCGAAAAAATAGGTGGTCGAATGATTGCCCAAGAAACCGTTAATCACATGGGAAACCAGCTTAAGTCGGTTAGGTATGAGTTAATCATCAGCTAATCTGTAACGTAAGAGTGTTTAGTGAAAGGAAAATGATGTCATTGGAATCTGAGTTTTTTAAGAAGAAATACGTGCGATTTGAGCAACTAGAGCGCTTTGGTTTTGTTAAAGATCAGAAGGGCTATACTTATCGAGAGAATTTTTTAGATGGTCAATTCCAGGCTGTGATTAGGATTAAGGCTGATGGAGACCTTTTTGGTCAAGTGATAGATCTAGATTTAGACGAAGAATATGATGCCTTCCGAGCAAATTCAGCCCAAGGGAACTTTGTTGGTCAAGTTCGTGATGCTTATGGTCAGATGTTGACGAGGATAGCTGAGGAGTGCTTTGAGACTAGACTCTTTGAAAATGACCAGACGAATCGCCTAGCTACTTATCTAACAAGGACTTTTGGAGATGCAACAGATAATCCTTTTAAGAAATTTCCCTGTTTTACAGCTTTCAGACATCCTGCTAACGCTAAATGGTACGGTCTTGTTGGCTCAGTCAGGCGAGAGAAATTACAGTTGGGTGATGAAAAGTGGTCACAAGAAGCCTTGCAAGAAGAGGTTGAAATCATCAATATCAAGGTGGTATCCAATCGTTTACAAGAATTACTAAGACTGCCAGGAATTTATCCCTCTTATCATATGTCCAAGAAAACCTGGGGTACGATTACTTTGGATAATCGTCTAACAGATGAGGACCTGTTTGCCTTGGTTGAGGATAGCCGTTCACTGGTAGCACCTAAGGCCTTATCAAATCCTGATGGAACAGATTACTGGGTTATTCCGGCAAATCCTAAATATTATAATATCGATGCTGAATTTGCAGAGAATTCTGAGATTCTTTGGACACAAAAAGCCAGCATTAAAACTGGCGATTGGGTGTTGATTTACATGACGAGTCCTATTAAGGCTATTCGATATGCTTGTAAGGTTTTAGAAGTTGATATTGAGAATAAGGGACATCGTGACAATCCAAGGATTAAACAATTGATGAAACTCTCGCTAAAGCAAACATTTGGAGATGACCAACTACCCTTTGGATTGATGTCAGAAAAAGGTGTTCGAGCGGTCAGAGGACCTAGACGACTCAGTAAAGAATTGGTCGATTATCTTGAAGCAAACTTTCCTATTTTCAAAGGCTTATAAATTATAGTCTTCTTATGTGTAATTTTATAGACTCAGGAAGTGAATTGTAAAATGATCGGCATATTAACTTGGTAAGTTACTTAAAATAGTGACGAAGGATTATGTGGAGGTATCACATAGAGAAAAAAACATTGTTGCTACTTACCTATTGACATTATTTCTTAGGAACAATGACCGTGATGGCTTTGGGAAGCATCTGGATAAGGACGGGTAATTTACCTGCTACATCGCCATCAATCCGTACATTGGGGTTATTTTTATCTTTTTGTCGTACATTAACCAAGCGTAGTTCAGAAGCTTGAAAGGAATCCCAATGCTTAAATTGACTAAATGTACCAATACGGAAGAAGAAGTAAAAGAAAAAACGAATGAAGTGGGTTTTCTTTAACGTATAAACAGTGAAAAGCCCATCGTCTACAGTGTCTTTACGGTTAAAACCAGGAAGACCAGCGACAGTATTACTCATGGTAACTAAGAGTAATTTGGTTTTGATATATTGCTTTTTCTGATCTGAGATAGCTTGAATACGATAGGAGCGCCTGCGTAGAAAGATTTTCCAACCTGCTTTGATAAAGGCAAGAGCACCAAAACGACGTTTGTTTTCAGGAGTGACGCTAAGTGCCATATCAGCCATCAGACCAAGAGTTAGGCTAGAAATCATGTATTGATTGCTAACCTTTGCCATATCAATAGCTAGTCCTTGTCCAGAAAAAAGACTTTCTAAAGCTTTTTTAGTGTTTAGCGGAATTCCAAGAGATTTAGCTAAATTATTAACCGTTCCAGTTGGTATTAGACCTAAGCGAGCGTGACCGCCACCTTCATAGATACCTGCGCAAACAAGTTTGATGGTACCATCACCTCCTAACGGGATGATGACATCTACTTTATCTAGACAGGCTTCTTTTGCCATTTCTCTGGTTTCATTAGCAGATTTAGGATAGAAGGTCAAAATGTCTTTTTCAGCTATATTTTTTTCAATTAAGAATGTCTTGATGGTTTCAACCAATTGATCTTTATCACTTTTTCCAGATTGTTGATTGATGATTAATGCAAATCTTGTCATGTTTTTCCTTATTATCAAAAATTTAAAAATTATTATAGCATTTTTTAGGAGAATTATCTTAAAGAATTTTGCTATAATAGAAAACATTATGAGAGTAGTAGCAGGTACATTTGGAGGACGTCCCTTAAAGACGTTAGCAGGTAAAACGACTCGCCCCACAACTGATAAGGTCAAAGGGGCTATGTTTAATATGATTGGTCCCTTTTTTGATGGTGGTCGGGTGCTTGATTTGTATTCTGGAAGCGGTAGCCTTGGTATTGAGGCAGTTTCACGCGGTATGGATCATGCTGTCTTAGTTGAAAAAGACCGTTCAGCACAAGCTATTATCCAAGCCAATATTAAAATGACCAAGTCTGAAAAACAATTTCAATTGCTGAAGATGGATGATAAAAAAGCTCTGAGTCAGCTATCAGGACAGTTTGACTTGGTTCTCTTGGATCCGCCTTATGCAAAGGAACAAATTGTCAATGTTGTGACAGAGTTGGAAGCTAGAGGGTCACTAGCTGAGGATGTGATGATTGTTTGTGAGACTGACAAGATGGTAGTATTGCCAGAAGAAATCTCAGCCTTTGGTATTTGGAAACAAAAAATTTACGGAATTAGTAAGGTGACGGTATATGTCAGATAAGAAAATTGGCTTATTTACAGGGTCTTTTGATCCAGTAACCTTAGGGCATGTGGATTTGATTGCGCGTGCTAGTCAACTGTTTGACCAACTCTATGTTGGGATTTTTTACAATAAAGAAAAAGAAGGGCTGTTTAACATTGACCAGAGACGTCACATGCTTGAAAAAGCAGTGGCTGAACTTGAAAATGTGACGGTTATTACGGCTAATCATAGCCTTGCAGTTGATGTTGCAGCCAAGCTTAATGTGACTCATTTGGTGAGAGGATTACGTAATGGCAACGACTTGACTTATGAGGCTAATTTGGAATTTTTCAATAAACATTTGAACGCTAGTATTGATACCATTTACCTCATGTCAGCTAATCAATGGCAAGAAGTCAGCTCTAGTCGTATCCGGGAATTGATTTATTTTAAAGTAGATATCTCGGATTTTGTTCCTGAATCTGTTGTTAAAGAAGTGGAGAAAAAGCGTGAACAAACAAGAATTTAAAGTCATTGAGGAAAAACCTAAAAAGAATTCCCCTTTAAAATGGTGGTTACTAGGAATTGGAACAGCTATTTTACTGGCTGTTGCCTTCTTTCTCCCGCTGCCTTATTACATTGAAATGCCTGGGGGAGCCTATGATATTCGTGATGTTTTAGAAGTTGATGACAAAGAAGATAAAGCTAAAGGTTCTTATAATTTTGTCGCGATTTCTCAAATGCAGGCAACCCCGGTCGCTTTACTTTATGCTTGGGCAACTCCTTTTACCGATATTTCAACTGCTAAGGAGAGTTTGGGAAATTATACCGAAGAGGAGTACATTCGCCTCAATCAGTTTTATATGGAAACGTCACAAAATGAAGCGATCTACCAAGCTTTTAAATTAGCTGACAAACCTGTAGACTTAAAATACTTCGGTGTTTATGTTTTGGATGTGGCTAAGCACTCTACTTTTAAAGGAATTCTAGGTTTAGCAGATACTGTTACCGGTTTTAATGGTAAAACCTTTGAAAGTTCTAAGGAACTTATTGATTACGTTGCCAAACAAAAGATTGGGGATAAGGTGACCGTACAATATTTATCTGATGGCAAAGAAAAAGAAGCTTCTGGTAAAATCATTAAGCTAGATAATGGCAAGAATGGGATTGGAATAGGACTCGTAGATCATACCGAAGTTGAAACAAAAACGCCAGTTCATTTTTCAACAGGCAATGTTGGTGGACCGAGTGCAGGTCTTATGTTTACCTTGGATATTCTAGATCAAATCAATGAAGAAGATTTGAGAAAAGGACGTATGATTGCAGGTACTGGAACGATTGAAAAAGACGGTTCAGTCGGTGATATTGGTGGTGCGGATAAGAAGGTTGTTTCAGCAGCTAAAGATAAGGCTGAGATTTTCTTTGTACCAAACAATCCCCTCCCAAAAGCTTATTTGAAAGAACATCCTGATGCTAAAACCAATTATCAGGAAGCCAAAGAGGCTGCTAAGCGTATCCAGACAGACATGAAAATTATTCCAGTCAAGAATGTTCAGGATGCGATTGACTACTTGAAAAAAACGTCTTAAAACTAAACTAAGGTTCTGAGCGAAGAACCTTATAAATGAGCAAAATATCCCATATCATGTTATTTGAAAAACGTGATATGGGATATTTTTTTTATGAAAAGCAGTGGCTGAATTTTCTTATGAAATGGGTTGGAGATCACTTTTACGACTATTTTTGATGGAATTAAGCTTATTTTTATTTTTAAAAATGATTGACAAAAATAAAGTAAGCGATTACAATATAAAATATGAGAACGGTTCCACAAATAAAAAAGGAGGTTTTCTGTGGTTACGATAAAAGAAGTTGCAGAAGAAGCTGGTGTATCAAAATCAACAGTATCTCGTTATATTTCTCAAAAAGGTTATGTGGGACAGGACGCTCAAAAAAAGATAAAAAAGGCTATTCAGATCTTAAATTACAGCCCTAATGTTTTAGCACAATCCTTAAAATCACAACGCAATCAACTAGTCGGTTTGTTACTGCCAGATATTTCTAACCCATTTTTTCCTCGTCTCGCTAGGGGCGCTGAAGAGTTTTTAAAAGAACGTGGCTACCGAGTGATGTTGGGAAATATTGGTGAAGGAGATATTTTAGATGAAGATTATTTAAAAGTTTTACTCCAAACTAAGGCGGCAGGTATTATCACAACGCACGATTTTACAAAGACGCATCCGGATTTGGAAATTCCAGTGGTTGTTGTTGATAGGGTTGATCAAGAAACTGAGTATGGTGTTTTTTCAGATAATCGAGCTGGTGGTCGTCTAGCAGCTGAGAAGATTGTTCAAGCAGGTACTAGGAAGGTTTTATTGGTTCGAGGCCCGTCTGATGGTGCCCAGAGTATCAATCAGAGATTTGAAGCAGGACTGTGTTATTTTAAAGAAAACAAGATACCAGTAGCCATATCTGATAGTCAATCTTTTGATTTTGATGTCATTCAAAAAGAAGCAAAGATCATGCTAGATCAAAACCCTGATTGTGATAGTATTATGGCGCCTTCTGATGTCCATGCGATAGCTTATATTCATGAGATATTATCGCGTGGGAAAAACATTCCAGAAGATATTCAGATTATTGGCTATGATGATATTTTGATGAGTCGATTTATCTACCCATCCTTATCAACGATCCATCAGTCTTCTTATAGGCTGGGGCAGGAAGCAGCTGAATTGATTTATAAAATTGCCAATCAGTTACCAATAGAAGAAAAAAGAGTGCAATTGCCTGTCAGATACATTGAAAGGGAAACGTTAAGGAGGACATATGAGTAAAATCGTTATTATTGGCAGTATCTCCATGGACTTGGTTATGGAAACAGATCGTATTGCAGAGGCAGGTGAGACTGTTTTTGGAAAGCAGTTCTCCATGGTACCTGGTGGCAAAGGAGCTAACCAGGCGGTGGCCATTGGTCGTCTGAGTTCCAAAGATGATCATATTGAAATGCTAGGAGCTGTGGGACAGGATCAGTTTGGACCAAGTCTTTTGGAAAATTTAAATCAAAATCAGGTTATTTCCGTCCATGTGGGAACGATACCATATTCGACAGGTGTTGCGCAAATTACACTTTATGATGATGATAATCGCATTATCTACTGTCCGGGAGCCAACGGAGAAGTAGACGCCAGTCATTTTGACAGTGAATGGGATATTATCAAAAGCGCTGATTTAGTGGTTTTACAAAATGAGATCAGCCATTCAAGCAATTTAGCTGTCGCTCAATTTTGTCATCAAAATGGTGTCAAGGTTTTATATAATCCAGCACCATCGCGAGATACGGATATTGACATGTTAGACTTCGTAGATGTTTTTACCCCTAATGAACATGAGGTTAAAGAATTATTTCCGAATCAAGAGATAGAAGACGTTATCAAACACTACCCTAATAAACTCTTAGTAACTTTGGGAACAAAGGGATCCATTTTCTTTGACGGCAAGGAAATCCAGAAAGTGCCTGCTATTAAAGCAGAAGTTGTCGACACGACAGGAGCTGGAGATACCTTCAATGGTGCATTTGGCTACGCCTTTTCAAAAGGGATGGCCTTTAAAGACGCTGTAGGCTTTGGAACCTTAGCATCCCATCTATCTGTTCAAGGTTTTGGGGCACAGGGGGGAATGCCTTATTTAAATGAAATGAAAGAGAGTGGTTATTATGAAGAAACATGGGCTGTTGAATAGTAATTTGGCTAAAATGGCAGCTGATTTAGGTCATACAGATAGAGTGTGTATTGGTGATTTAGGATTACCTGTTCCTGATGGTGTTAGCAAAATCGATCTTGCTCTAAAATACGGTTTACCAAGCTTTCAAGATGTCCTTGATAACTATCTAGACAATATATTAGTTGAAAAAGTGATCTTAGCTGAGGAAATTAAGACTGAAAATTCTAAGCAGTTAGAGAGGATATTGAAAAAATTAGACGCTAGTGTTGACATTGTTTACGTCAGTCACGAAGAATTAAAAGCTCTGAATAAGCATGTCAAAGCAGTGGTTCGAACAGGTGAAGATACACCTTATTCTAATATTATTTTGCAGTCTGGTGTGACCCTATAGTGAGGTGAAGGCATGAAAATTGAAATGAGAAACATTTCAAAATCATTTGGAAATAATAAAGTTCTTGAAAAAATTGACTTAGAGCTACAGTCTGGGCAGATCCATGCTCTTATGGGTGAAAATGGTGCTGGTAAGTCAACCTTGATGAACATTTTAACGGGTTTGTTTCCAGCAACGAAAGGCACGATTACTATTGACGGAAAAGAAATGGCTTTTGCCAATCCGCAAGAGGCTGAGGAATTTGGGATCAGCTTTATCCATCAAGAAATGAATACCTGGTCAGATATGACGGTCTTGGAAAACTTATTTCTAGGGCGTGAAATCAAAAATAGCCTTGGTCTACTGAACCAAAAAGCGATGAAAGACAAAGCTAATCAGGCATTTGATCGTTTAGGGGTCTCTATTCCCTTGAATGCTGAGATTGGCAAGTTATCCGTTGGTCAGCAGCAAATGATTGAAATCGCTAAATCTTTGCTATCAGAAGTTTCCATCCTTATTATGGACGAACCGACTGCAGCTCTGACTGACCGAGAGACAGAGAAGCTCTTTTCAATCATCAATAGTCTGAAAGTACAAGGGGTTGGGATTGTTTACATTTCCCACCGTATGGAAGAAATTTTTAGAATAACGGATCTAATCACGGTTATGCGTGATGGCTTAGTGGTTGATACGACGCCTACCGATGAAACGACTTCAGACGAGTTGGTAAAAAAAATGGTGGGTAGAGAACTAGAAGACTACTATCCAGACAAGACAGCTAAGATTGGGGAGGTTGCTTTTGAAGTTCGTCATCTGAGTGGTAATGACTTTGAAGATGTTTCCTTTCAGGTTAGAAAGGGTGAAATTCTTGGCTTTTCAGGATTGATGGGAGCTGGGCGAACCGAAGTTATGCGAGCTATTTTTGGGATTGATACCTTAAAATCTGGTCAGATAAAGATAGATGGTCAGGAAGTTTCGATTGCAAATCCTGTTCAAGCTATTGAAAAGGGGATTGGATTCTTGACTGAAAACCGAAAGGATGAAGGGTTAATTCTGGACTTTTCGATTAAGGATAATATGACCTTGCCAAGTACACGAGATTTTAGTAAACACGGCTTTTTTGATGATAAGACCAGTACAGAATTTGTCAATCAGTTAATAGAACGGTTAAGAGTCAAGTCTGGAACACCAAAATTGCCTGTTGGCAATCTATCGGGTGGTAACCAACAAAAAGTAGTCCTTGCCAAATGGATTGGCATTGCTCCTAAAATATTGATTTTAGACGAACCAACACGGGGTGTTGACGTTGGGGCTAAACGAGAAATTTATCAATTGATGAATGAATTAGCAGAAAGAGGTGTTCCCATCATCATGGTATCATCAGACCTTCCAGAAATATTAGGTGTCAGTGATCGTATTATCGTTATGCATGAAGGTCATATCAGTGGTGAGCTTAGCCAATCAGAAGCTAACCAAGAATTAGTTATGCAGCTTGCGACAGGAGGACAATAGTGTGAAACAAGTAATGAAATATGTATCAGAATTAACAACTCTGATTGCCTTAGCGGCATTGATGGTTGTGATCACAATGCTCAATCCCAATTTTTTAACCACCAACAATTTACTCAACTTACTCTTACAAGTAACAGCTAATGGGTTTATTGCCTTTGGGATGACTTTCGTTATCTTAACAGGTGGGATTGATTTATCAGTTGGATCGATATTGGCTCTTTCTAGTGCCATATCAGCAGGTTTTATCGGTAGTGGCGTTCCAGTACCTTTGGCTATTGTATTAGCATTAGTTTTAGGTGGCTTATTTGGACTTTTGAATGGTTTCTTGGTCTCTTTTGGGAAATTGGCACCCTTTATCGTGACACTGGCTACAATGACTATTTTTAGAGGGGCTACCTTGGTCTATACAAACGGTAATCCTATTACAGCTGGTCTAAGTGATAGCTTTCTTTTCCAATTTCTTGGACAAGGTTATATTGTTGGAATACCGTTTCCAGTTATCTTGATGTTCCTTGTCTTTATTTTCTTATATGTGTTACTTCATAAAACAGCATTTGGGAAATCTGTATACGCTATAGGAGGTAATGAAAAAGCGGCGTATATCTCAGGTGTTAAATTAAATAAAGTAAAAATGATTATCTATACTATTTCAGGAATGATGGCAGCCGTATCAGGTTTGATAATCACTTCTCGATTAAGTTCAGCTCAACCAACTGCGGGAGCTAGCTATGAGATGGATGCTATCGCCGCTGTTGTTCTTGGGGGAACTTCTTTGTCAGGAGGTAAAGGTCGGATTATCGGAACCTTAATTGGTGCTCTTATTATCGGAGTTCTCAATAATGGTCTTAATATCATCGGTGTCTCAGCCTTCTGGCAACAAGTTGTTAAAGGTATTGTTATTATCATCGCCGTGCTACTGGATCGCTTGAAAGTAGCCAATCAGTAAAGGAGTTTATCATGAAAATTATGAAACAGTTTGGCCGTGTACTGCTTGTTTTAAGTCTTCTTATCATCTTAGCTGCCTGTGGTAAAACAGGCTTGGATAATGGCTCAAGCAACTCAGATAAAGAAGTTACTAAAAAAGAAGCTAAAGATTTAAATCTTGGGGTATCTATTTCAACCACTAATAATCCTTATTTCGTAGCCATGAAAGAAGGTATCGATAAATATGCTAAAGATAAAAGTGTTAAGGTAAAAGTAGCGGATGCACAAGATGATGCGGCAAGACAAGCAGATGATGTGCAAAACTTTGTTAGTCAAAATGTCGATGCGATTTTGATTAATCCTGTTGATTCAGATGCTATCGTACCAGCTATCAAAGCAGCTAATTCAGCAGACATCCCTGTTATTTTGATTGACCGTGGTAGCAACGGCGGTGATGTCTTGACAACCGTTGCATCAGATAATGTTGAAGCTGGAAAAATGGCAGCTGAATATATTATCAAAGAATTGGGGAAAGATGCTAAGACTTTTGAATTGTCAGGTGTTCCTGGAGCCTCAGCGACTGTAGACCGTGGCAATGGCTTTAATAAAGTGGCTAAAGACCAACTTGATATTTTATCAAGCCAATCAGCAAACTTTGACCGTGCCAAAGCATTGAATACGGCGCAAAATATGATTCAAGGTCATAAGGATGTTCAAGCTATCTTTGCACAAAATGATGAAATGGCTATGGGAGCAGCTCAAGCAGCCAAAGCAGCTGGACTTGAAAATGTCTTGATTGTTGGGATTGATGGCCAACCAGATGCTCATGAATCTATTAAAAAAGGAGCCATGTCAGCAACTATCGCCCAACAACCAGCTAAAATGGGAGAAATTGCTATCCAAGCTGCCATTGACCACTACCAAGGTAAAAAAGTCGAGAAACAAACTGTTTCACCAATCTTCCTTGTGACAAAAGATAATGTTGATGAGCACAATTGGTAAAGGTAACGACTGTATGTCATCTTCATAACAAGCCTAAAAAATGGGGTTGGGATTTTTATCTCAGCCTCTTTTTAAATATGCTATAATGGTGTCATGGCAAAAACAAGTACAAAAACAAAAGCCAAGGCTAGGAAAAAGCGTCGTCCTAGCAAGGCGGAAATTGCAAAACAAGCGGCTATCAGACGCATGATTATCAGCTTTTTAGTCGCTATTATCCTAATCTTTGGTGTTATTCGATTAGGCGTATTTGGTGTAACCGTCTATAACGTCATTCGTTTTTTTGTGGGAAGTTTAGCTTACCCAGCAATTCTTTTAATCTTTCTGAGTCTCTTTGGCTTTAGATGGTTTCAAAGACATGAGGGTGTTATGACAGGGATTGTTACCCTCTTTGTTGGTTTCTTATTAGAATGGCATGCTTACCTTTATACCCAACCTTTCTTACAAGGACAGGAAGTTTTCAAATCAACCTCTCGTCTCATTTATAGAGATCTTAGTCATTTTAGTGTGACACAGTTCCTCGGAGGCGGTATGTTTGGTGCCCTCTTGTACAAACCGACTGCCTTTTTATTTACGAATATTGGATCATTCTTTATTGGTTTTTTGATTATCGCTATTGGTGTTTTCATCATTAGCTCATGGGATCTTTATGATTTGTTAGAATTTCTTAGCCAAAAACGTGACGAATGGATGGCTAAGCATGAGATTAATAAGCAAGAACGCTTTGCCCGTCGCGAAGAAAAACGACAGCTAGCTCTGGAGAAAAAAGAGCAAGAAGCAGCTGAGAAAGCCGAAGCTGAGCGTTTAGCATCGCTTAATGTTGATCTAGAGACAGGTGAAATCCTAGGAAATAATTCAGCTAAGGATGAAGATATTCCTGAAGAAACATCAGAACGCAACATTGAGATTATCGGCTACGCGCCAGAAGAAGAAACGACTGACGTGCCGAGTTTTGATGAGAGTTTATTTGAGAATTCACCAATGGATGCCTATGAGCAAGAAAGTCAAGCAATGGAGATTCCGACTGAAGCCATTGATTTGGATGATTTGGATAATGATCCCGATCCACAAGTAGTTGTTGATTTTACACCAAAACAACATCTCAACTATAAATTACCTGGTATCGACCTGTTTGCAGCTGATAAACCTAAGAGTCAGGCTAAAGAGAAAAACATTGTTCGTCAAAATATTAAAATCCTAGAAGATACCTTTAAGAGTTTCAATATTGATGTCAAGGTAGAGCGGGCAGAGATTGGCCCATCTGTTACCAAGTACGAGGTTAAACCAGCTGTCGGTGTGCGTGTTAACCGTATCTCCAACCTAGCTGATGATTTAGCACTAGCTTTGGCAGCTAAAGACGTCCGTATCGAAGCACCTATCCCTGGAAAATCCTTGGTCGGTATTGAGGTTCCTAACTCAGAAATTGCGACAGTTTCCTTCCGTGAGCTTTGGGAACAATCCAGTGCCAAACCAGAAAACCTCTTGGAAATTCCACTTGGTAAGGCTGTCAATGGCAAAGCTCGTAGTTTTGACCTCTCCAAAATGCCCCATCTTCTTGTGGCTGGATCAACAGGTTCTGGTAAATCCGTTGCCGTCAATGGCATTATTTCCAGTATTTTGATGAAGGCTCGTCCAGATCAGGTTAAGTTTCTTATGGTTGATCCTAAAATGGTTGAGTTGTCTGTTTATAATGATATACCCCATCTCCTCATTCCCGTTGTGACCAATCCTCGTAAGGCTAGTAAAGCTCTGCAAAAGGTTGTTGATGAAATGGAAAATCGTTATGAACTCTTTAGCCAATTTGGCGTTCGAAATATTGCCGGTTATAATGCCAAAGTAGAAGCCTGGAATGCGAATTCAGAAGAAAAACATATTCCACTACCGCTGATTGTGGTCATTGTCGACGAGTTAGCTGACTTGATGATGGTTGCCAGCAAGGAAGTAGAAGATGCTATTATTCGTCTGGGACAAAAAGCGCGTGCGGCCGGAATCCACATGATTCTGGCCACACAGCGTCCATCTGTTGATGTTATTTCTGGCTTGATTAAAGCTAATGTTCCTTCTCGTGTAGCCTTTGCTGTATCATCTGGTACGGATAGTCGTACCATTTTAGATGAAAATGGTGCAGAAAAACTATTAGGACGTGGTGATATGCTCTTCAAGCCAATTGATGAAAATCACCCTGTTCGTTTACAAGGTTCCTTTATTTCAGATGATGATGTCGAACGTATCGTAACCTTTATCAAGGACCAAGCAGAAGCTGAATACGATGAGTCATTTGATCCGGGTGAGGTCACTGAAGCAGATATGGCAGCTTCTAGTGGTGGCGGAGCTTCTGAGGGAGACCCACTCTTTGAAGAGGCGAAAGCTCTAGTGCTTGAAACGCAGAAAGCCAGTGCTTCAATGATTCAACGACGTCTATCGGTTGGTTTCAACCGAGCGACTCGTCTCATGGAAGAATTAGAAGAAGCAGGCGTTATCGGACCAGCAGAAGGAACCAAGCCAAGAAAAGTACTTCAACCCCTCAATAAAAAGGAGACATCATGAATTTTGAGTCTATCCATCATCTTGCTATCATTGGTAGCGACTATGATAAAACTCGTCATTTCTACTGTGACTTATTAGGCTTTGAACAATTGGACGAGCATATTCGTCCTGAGAAAAATGACATTTTATTCAATGTCAGAAAAGGCAATCTCGTTTTAGAAATCTTTATTAAGCCAGATGCGCCAGCTAGACCGACTCTACCTCAGCCAGAACATCGAGGACTTCGCCATCTAGCCTTTAAAGTTTCTGATGTGGAAGCTTGTTTGGCAGAATTTGACCGTCTAGGTATCATACATGAACCTTTGCGTTGGGATGACTTTGATGGTAAAAAGATGAGCTTCTTTTTCGATCCAGACGGTCTACCTTTAGAGATTCATGAATAAAAAAGCAGTGTTCGATTCAGAACACTGTTTTTACGATATTAAGATGGTAAATTGAAAATGAGTAGAATAGTCGCTAGAAAAAAGAAAAAAGTGAGGAAGAAGTTGAGGCGCCAAAAAAACTTGAACCATCTTTTATAAGTAAAGGTTTTATTTTTTAGGAATTGCCAACAAGCAACGACAATGGCAAGGATGGAAATAGCGATTAGATAGTAGTAGATAAAGCTATGCTTAAAAAATTGTGAGCTAACTACTATGATTTCAAGGATATATAGGGGAACGGTGATATCCGGAAATTTAATCCCAAGCCGTCCTAGCTTGAAAAATTTGCAAATAATATAAGTGAAAATCGGAGTTAAAATGAGTAGGCTCGCACTGAGCACTTTAAACATGAATACTGACATAAGTTTATTGTAACGATTATCCGGCTCAAAGTAAATCATTTTAAGAAAAAAAGCATAAAAAACTTGAAATTTATTTCAGAATAAGTATAATAGAAAGGTATGCTAATGCATGCTTGTGGGAGGTAAAAATCTTTAATTACCGCCAAAACCACAATAGGAGGATTTTATTCATGGCTAAGAAAGTCGAAAACATTGTAAAACTTCAAATTCCTGCCGGTAAAGCGACACCAGCTCCACCAGTTGGACCAGCACTTGGTCAAGCAGGTATCAACATCATGGGATTCACTAAAGAATTTAACGCTCGTACAGCAGATCAAGCTGGTATGATCATCCCTGTTGTTATCTCAGTATACGAAGATAAATCATTTGATTTCGTTACTAAAACACCACCAGCTGCTGTTCTTTTGAAAAAAGCTGCAGGTGTTGAAAAAGGTTCTGGTGAGCCAAACAAAACGAAAGTTGCATCAGTTACTCGTGCACAAGTACAAGAAATTGCTGAAACTAAAATGCCAGATTTGAACGCAGCATCAGTTGAGTCTGCTATGCGTATGATCGAAGGTACTGCTCGTTCTATGGGATTCACTGTTACTGACTAATCAGTAAGAGACCCTGAACCCGCTAAACTTCATCGTCTATTTCGATGAGTGACGTGGGAGATGAAAATCGCTATTACCACATTACAAGGAGAAATTTTATAATGGCTAAAAAAAGTAAACAAATGCGTGCTGCACTTGAAAAAATCGACAGCACAAAAGCTTACAGCGTTGAAGAAGCTGTAGTGCTTGCTAAATCAACAAACTTCGCAAAATTTGATGCAACTGTAGAAGTATCATACAACCTTAACATTGACGTTAAGAAAGCTGACCAACAAATCCGTGGTGCAATGGTATTGCCTGCTGGAACTGGTAAAACTTCTCGCGTTCTTGTTTTTGCACGTGGTGCCAAAGCTGAAGAAGCTAAGGCAGCTGGTGCTGACTTCGTTGGTGAAGACGACCTTGTTCAAAAAATCCAAGGTGGTTGGTTAGATTTTGATGTTGTTATTGCTACACCAGATATGATGGCAGTTGTAGGTCGTCTTGGACGTGTCCTTGGACCTCGTAACCTTATGCCAAACCCTAAAACTGGTACCGTAACTATGGATGTTGCTAAAGCCGTTGAAGAGTCTAAAGGTGGTAAAATCACTTACCGTGCTGATAAAGCTGGTAACGTTCAAGCTCTTATCGGTAAAGTATCATTTGAAGATGAGAAATTGGTTGAAAACTTTAAAGCTCTTAATGATGTTATCGTTAAAGCAAAACCATCAACAGCTAAAGGTACTTACATCACAAACTTGACACTTACAACAACTCAAGGTGTTGGTATCAAAGTTGATCCTAACTCACTTTAATAAGTTGTTATAAAAAGCATTTACTTTGGTAAGTGCTTTTTTACTACGCTTATAGGTATCATAAAATAAATTATTTTGATTAAAAGTAAAAACCACAATGCAATCAGGCTATTAAATCAAGACACTTTATGATAAAATGGTAAAGATGAAGATATGTTATCATGTCAACTAATATTGAGGAGAAGAACATGGTTCAACCAAAATATAAACGTGTTTTGATTAAATTATCTGGAGAAGCTCTTGCTGGTGATCGTGGTGTCGGTATTGACATTAAGACTGTACAAGAGATGGCAAAAGAAATTGCTGAAGTTCATGCGTCAGGTATCCAGATTGCTCTTGTAATTGGTGGTGGAAATCTTTGGCGTGGTGAGCCAGCTGCAGAGGCTGGAATGGATCGTGTTCAAGCAGACTACACCGGTATGCTTGGTACGGTTATGAATGCCCTAGTGATGGCAGACAGCCTTCAGCAAGAAGGTGTCGATACCCGTGTCCAAACGGCTATCGCTATGCATAACGTCGCAGAACCTTATATTCGTGGTCGTGCCTTACGTCACCTTGAAAAAGACCGTGTAGTTATCTTTGGTGCAGGTATCGGGTCGCCGTATTTTTCAACAGATACAACAGCTGCCCTTCGTGCTGCTGAAATCGAGGCAGATGCTATCTTGATGGCTAAAAATGGCGTCGATGGTGTTTATAACGATGATCCACGTAAAAATGCTGATGCCGTTAAATTCGACGAATTGACACACGGTGAAGTGATTAAACGTGGCCTTAAGATCATGGATGCAACAGCGTCTGCTATCTCAATGGATAATGATATTGATCTGGTTGTCTTTAACATGAATGAACCAGGAAATATCAAACGTGTTGTTCTAGGTGAGCAAATTGGTACAACCGTCTCAAATAAAGCATAAAAGGATAAAGGATAAAACAATGACTAAAGAAATTATTGTAAACGCAAAAGAACGTTTTGAGCAATCACATCAATCACTAGCTCGTGAATTCGCTGGTATTCGTGCTGGTCGTGCTAATGCCAGTCTTCTAGACCGCATTCAAGTAGAATACTATGGTGCTCCAACACCACTTAACCAACTAGCATCAATCACAGTTCCTGAAGCACGTGTGCTTTTGATTTCACCATTTGATAAATCATCAATCAAAGATATCGAGCGTGCTATCAATGAATCTGACCTAGGAATTAACCCAGCTAACGATGGCTCAGTTATTCGTTTAGTCATCCCGCCACTTACTGAAGAAACTCGTAAAGACCTTGCTAAAGAAGTGAAAAAAGTTGGGGAAAATGCCAAAGTTGCTATCCGTAATATCCGTCGTGATGCTATGGATGATGCTAAAAAACAAGAGAAAAACAATGAAATCACTGAAGATGAGTTGCGCACTCTTGAAAAAGATATTCAAGCAGCAACAGATGAAGCTGTTAAGCATATCGATAGCATGGTTGCTAATAAAGAAAAAGAACTTCTAGAAGTTTAAGATAAGAATAAAAAACTAAAAGGCGGTGTGATGAAAGACCCGATTTGGGCGATTTGTCCCATTGCCTTTTTTGTCAAAGAAATAGAGAAAAAACATGAATGAATTACTAGGTACAGTTATCAGTGGTATGGTAACAGATGAAAATAGTCAAGCTTATTTTGTCCAAAAAGATGGGATAACCTTTGCACTCGCAAAAGAAGAGGGAGCACACCAGATTGGTGAGATGGTCAAAGGTTTTGTTTATACGGCTATGAGACAAAAACCGCGTTTGACTACCAAGGATATCGCGTCAACACGAACGACTTATGGATGGGGAACAGTTACTGATGTTCGTCGCGATTTGGGAGTCTTTGTCGATACAGGCATTCCAGAAAAGGAAATTGTTGTTTCCTTAGATGTCCTTCCAGAGATGAAAGAATTATGGCCTAAAAAGGGAGACCGTTTGTACATCAAACTTGATGTAGACCGTAAGGATCGTATTTGGGGTCTGCCTGCTGAAGCCGAAGTCTTTCAGAAAATGGCTGGACCAGCCTACGATAATATGCAAAATCAAACGTGGCCAGCTATTGTTTATCGCCTCAAACTGTCGGGAACATTCGTTTACCTACCAAAGAACAATATGTTAGGCTTTATTCACCCAAGTGAACGCTATGCTGAACCACGTCTCGGGCAAGTTCTAGATGCCCGTGTTATTGGTTTTCGTGAGGTTGATCGCACCTTAAATTTGTCGCTTAAACCGCGTTCCTTTGAGATGTTGGAAAATGATGCTCAGATGATTTTGACTTATCTAGAGTCAAATGGAGGTTTCATGACGCTTAATGATAAATCCTCCCCAGAAGATATCAAGGCAACTTTTGGGATTTCTAAAGGGCAGTTCAAAAAAGCACTAGGTGGATTGATGAAGGCTAAGAAAATTAAGCAAGATAGTCTCGGTACGGAGTTGATGGATTAGTTTTCAGAAAAAATAAAAAAATCTCAGACAATCTGGGATTTTTCTGTTACAATAAGAAAAAAATAAAGCGAGGTATGAGTATGGAAAGAGCGATATTTGCAGGCGGTTGTTTCTGGTGTATGGTGCAACCTTTCGAAGAAGAAGAGGGGATTTTATCTGTTCGTAGTGGTTATACAGGTGGTCACGTCCCAAATCCAACTTATGAGCAAGTTTGCAGTCATACAACTGGGCACACAGAGGCTGTGGAAATTATCTTTGATCCTGAAAAGGTGTCTTACAAGGATTTGGTAGAACTCTACTGGGCACAAACCGATCCAACGGACGCTTTTGGTCAGTTTGAAGATCGTGGCGATAACTATCGTCCAGTTATTTACTATACAACTGAAGCACAAAAGAAGATTGCGGAAGCCTCTAAGGCTGCACTAGACGCATCAGGTCGCTTTGATAAACCGATTGTGACAACGATTGAACCTGCTGAGACTTTTTATGAAGCAGAAGCATATCATCAAGGTTTCTATAAAACCAATCCTGAACGTTATGCAGCTTCAAGTGCTATTCGTCATCAGTTTCTAGAGGAGAATTGGCTTTGAGAAAATCCTTTTATACTTGGTTGATGACTGAGCGAAATCCTAAGTCAAATGCGCCAGTAGCTATCTTGGCTGATTTGGCTTTTGAAGATACGACATTTCCCAAGCATACAGATGACTTTGACCTTATCAGTCGCTACTTGGAAGATGAAGCTAGTTTTGCTTTCAATCTGAGTCATTTTGACCAGATTTGGGAAGATTATTTGGCACATTAAACTACAATATTCAAAAAATCCCTATTTTTAGGGATTTTTTGATATAATGAAAGTAATTTAACAAAGAAAAGGATTTAAGTTTGCAAGAATACTCTGTAGAAATTACCCTTAACCATCCCGATGATGTCTTGGCACTTTTCGGGACTAATGAGCGCCATTTACGCCTTATTGAAGAGCATCTTCAGGTTATTATTCATGCTAGAACTGAGCGTGTTCAGATTTTAGCTGATGAGCAAGAAGCAGTAGAGTTGGCACGTATCACTATTCAAGCTCTCCTTGTCTTGGTAGAACGTGGCATGACGGTTAACACATCTGATGTGGTGACGGCTCTCTCCATGGCTGAGAATGGAACCATCGATAAATTTGTAGCTCTTTATGAAGAAGAAATTATCAAGGATAGCTATGGCAAGCCCATTCGCGTTAAAACGCTAGGTCAAAAGGTTTATGTAGATAGCCTTAAGAAGCATGATGTGGTTTTCGGTATTGGTCCTGCTGGTACTGGGAAGACCTTTCTTGCGGTGACCTTGGCTGTCACAGCCCTCAAGCGTGGTCAGGTTAAGCGCATTATCTTGACGCGTCCTGCGGTAGAGGCTGGCGAGAGTTTAGGATTTCTACCGGGAGACTTAAAGGAAAAAGTTGATCCTTATCTTCGTCCTGTTTATGATGCTCTTTATCAGATTTTAGGTAAGGAGCAGACGACACGTCTCATGGAGCGTGAAATCATTGAGATTGCGCCATTAGCTTATATGCGTGGACGTACCTTGGATGATGCTTTTGTCATTTTGGATGAAGCGCAGAACACGACTATCATGCAAATGAAGATGTTCTTGACACGTCTTGGCTTTAATTCTAAGATGATTGTCAACGGTGATACCAGTCAAATTGACTTGCCTCGTAATGTAAAATCAGGTTTGATTGATGCAGCTGAAAAGTTAAAACGGATCAAACAGATTGATTTTGTTCACTTCTCAGCCAGTGATGTGGTTCGTCATCCAGTGGTTGCCGAAATCATCAATGCCTATGAAACCAAACCTTTGCATGAGTCGACTCAAAAGTCAACAGAAGAGAATCAAGCTTCTACAAAATCGGGTTTAACAACTTATGAAGTTATTGGGGAATTACCTGAGGATAAGGATTGAGTTTAGTGTTAACGTAAAGACTCTCTGATGATTCGGAGAGTCTTTTTCTTGTGTAAAAAAGCACCTCGCTTTGAGATGCTTTTGATGTTTTTAGACCTTATTTCTTGTTAAGGAAGTTTTCTAATTTCTCAAGTTGACGAGCTGCGAAGTCTTTACCACCAAGACCAAAGGCAAGGGCGAAAGCAACAGCAACAGCACCAAGAATGGTAGTGAATGTTGTTTGAACAATGGTTTGAGCGATGTTTAATTGATCAAGTGCCATAAAAATAGCAAGGGCGATCAAACCGTAACGAACAACTTCTCCAAGAGCTTTACTGCTTGTAGATTTAGCAATGAACCCAGCAAGAACGTTACCAAGAACGATAGCAAGACCAAGGATTGCTAGTGAACTAATCACAGCAGGAAGGTAAGCGATCACTGCAAGACCGATGGTGTTAAGAACAGAGAGGTTGAGTGTTGCAAGTGCTTGTACAAAGAAGAAAACTAAGATAATAGCACTAACGATGTTAGCAAGGACAGCTGAAATTTGGTATTCAGCTTGACCTTTAATGCTGAGGTATTGTGAGTATTTATCGATACCTGATGCTTTAAGAACTTTTTCAAGCAAGTTGCTAAGCAATTTAGCAATGAAACCACCGATTGCCAAAAGAACAACAGCAACCAAGATGTTTGGAATGAAGCTAATCACTTGATCAAGCAAGCCAACGATTGGTTCTGATAATGATTTAATTCCAAGCGTTTCAAGAGCAAGTGTTAGGATTGGGATGAAGAGAAGAACGTAAACGATTGATGCAAGAACATCAGCGATTTTCACTTCATTTACTTTAGCTTGATCCACATCTTGATCGAAGAGTTTGCTTATCCATTTTTCAAATGGCAATTTCACCAAGAGGCTGCTAACAAGGTTCTTAACGAATTTGCAAAGGAAAACACCTACGAAAAGGATAAGACCAGCTGCTACAGCATTTGGTAAGAAACCAAAGAATTTAGCAAACATGTTTGAGATTGGATCAACCACACTCGATACTCCAAGACCAGAAAGGATAGCTGGTAGGAAGAATACGATGACTAAGAAGTAGGCAAATTGACCGAATCCCTTAATGAGAGCTTTCTCGTCTTGTGTTGGTTTTACCAATCCCCATTTTGATAATTTAGCGACAGGAGCTAATTCTGTAAGACCTTTGATGACCAACTTTTTAACAATAGCAGCTACGATAAGGGCTACGAGGATTAAAACGATGATGCGAATGGCACCTGGAAGAGCTCCAAAGATAGATTCTGTGAATCTAGATAATGTATCCATAATGATACCTCCTAAAAATATTTCCAAAACTAGCATATCATGATACTCTATAATTCACAAAGGAAATGATTTCATTATCAAAGTATCTATAGACGGATAGAGAGCTTCCCTAGGATTTATGGTATAATGATAAGACTATAAGAATTTGAAAGAAAGGATAAAGTCGCACTTTAGATGAAGTGATGATTAGTATCTAACATATGTATGTAGAGATGATTGACGAGACGGGACAAGTCTCCGAAGAGATCAAGAAGCAAACACTTGATTTGCTTGAATTTGCGGCTGAAAAAACTGGGAAAGCTGACAAGGAAATGGCTGTTACTTTTGTGACTAACGAACGTAGCCATGAATTAAATTTGGAGTATCGTGACACGGATCGCCCAACAGACGTTATCAGCTTGGAATATAAACCAGAAAATCCTATCATTTTTGATGAGGAGGATTTGGCAGAAAATCCTGAGTTAGCTGAGATGATGGAAGAGTTTGATGCCTATATTGGTGAGCTTTTTATTTCCATCGATAAGGCGCGTGAGCAAGCTGAGGAGTATGGGCATTCTTTTGAGCGTGAAATGGGATTCTTGGCCGTTCATGGATTCCTTCATATCAACGGTTATGACCATTACACACCAGAAGAAGAAGCAGAGATGTTTGGACTACAGGAAGAGATTTTAAGTGCCTATGGACTCACAAGACAATAAGCAAAAAAAATGGAAAAACCGAACCCTAACAGCTAGCATGGAGTTTGCTATAACTGGGGTAGTCAACGCTTATAAGGAAGAGCGCAATATGCGTAAGCACATGATTTCGGCTCTTCTAGCGATTATAGCAGGGCTTGTTTTTCAAATTTCAGCCCTAGAGTGGTTGTTTTTACTCCTAAGTATCTTTTTGGTGATTTCTTTTGAAATTATCAATTCAGCCATCGAAAATGTCGTGGACTTGGCGAGTGATTACCACTTCTCCATGTTGGCAAAAAATGCTAAAGACATGGCTGCGGGAGCAGTTTTGATGATTTCGGTCTATGCCTTAATAACCGGTTTAATCATCTTTGTTCCAAAGATGTGGAACTTGGTTTTTGGATAAAATATAGAATTGCGTTTGATAGTTGACTATCAGACAGTTACTGAATAAAAGAAAGAAAAGAATTTATGTCATATAAAAGTGGATTTGTGGCGATTTTAGGTCGTCCAAACGTTGGAAAATCAACCTTTTTGAATTATGTCATGGGGCAAAAAATTGCCATCATGAGTGATAAGGCGCAAACAACGCGCAATAAAATCATGGGCATCTACACTACAGATACTGAACAAATCGTCTTTATCGATACGCCAGGGATTCACAAACCTAAGACAGCCTTGGGAGATTTCATGGTAGAATCTGCCTACAGTACCCTTCGTGAAGTGGAAACGGTCCTCTTTATGGTGCCAGCAGATGAGGCGCGTGGTAAGGGTGATGATATGATTATCGAGCGCCTAAAAGCGGCTAAAGTTCCTGTCATCTTGGTCATCAATAAGATTGATAAGGTGAATCCTGATCAGCTCTTGGCACAGATTGATGATTTTAAAGACCAAATGGACTTTAAAGAAATCGTTCCGATCTCAGCGACACAAGGGAATAATGTTAATCGTCTGATGGAAATCCTTAAAGATAATCTTGAGGAAGGTTTCCAATATTTCCCAGAAGATCAAATTACAGATCACCCAGAGCGTTTCTTGGTTTCAGAAATGATCCGCGAAAAAGTTCTTCATTTAACCCAACAAGAAGTTCCGCACTCTATCGCCGTGGTTGTTGATTCCATGAAACGTGATGAAGAAACGGATAAGGTTCATATCCGCGCAACCATCATGGTTGAACGTGATAGCCAAAAAGGGATTGTTATCGGCAAACAAGGTGCCATGCTCAAGAAAATAGGAACCATGGCTCGCCGAGACATTGAACTCATGCTAGGAGACAAGGTCTTCCTGGAAACTTGGGTCAAGGTCAAGAAAAACTGGCGTGATAAAAAACTAGACCTGGCCGACTTTGGCTATAATGAGAAGGAGTATTAAAAATGTCTGGGAGATGTTTTTAACCCGAGCCTGAAAATTAAGAAGCGAGGTCGGGGAAGTGACCTCAATAGCCCGCCGACCTTGAAATAAAAAAACTGTAGCACATCGTTTTACGAGATATTCTTGAAAGGATTCAATATGTCACAAGATTATATTTCCTACATCCGCTCAAAAGTTGGACATGACAAGGTGATTATCAACTTTGCTGGGGGCATTTTGGCAAATTAGGACGGAAAAGTTCTTCTCCAGCTGAGGGGTGACAAGAAGACTTGGGCAATTCCGGGTGGTTCCATGGAATTGGGTGAATCCTCTCTTGAATCAGCTGTTCGTGAGTTTTATGAGGAAACAGGAATTGAAGTCCAAGCTAAGCGTTTGTTGAATGTCTATACAAAGTTTGACGAGGTCTATCCAAACGGTGATCAAGTCCAAACAGTTGTTTTCATTTATGAACTGACAGCGACAGAGATTGGAGATATCAGTGATTTTCATAATGAAGAAACGCTGAAAGTAGCCTTTTTTACAAAAGAAGAAATTGACCAACTAAAGAGTGTTTCTGATAAGCATCGCTTGATGTTAAAAGAATATTTTGAAAATGACTTTAAATTAGGACGATAAAGGAGTGCTGAAATGCCGCTAGATTATGTTTCCTATATCCGGTCCAAAGTGGGCCAGGATAAGATTTTTCTAAATTTTGCTGCAGGTATTTTGTGTGATGAAGATGGCAGAGTTCTCCTGCAATTAAGGGGAGATAGTCAGAATTGGGGTGTTATTGGTGGCATCATGGAATTGGGCGAAAGTTCGGCAGATACTGTGGTTCGTGAATTTTTTGAAGAAACAGGCATTGTTGTCGAACCGGTCAAACTGTTAAATGTTTACACAAACTTCGAAACAGTGTTTCCAAATGGTGATGCAGCTCAAACAGTTGGTGTTTTATACCAAGTAAGGGCGAGCAAATCATATTCCATTGATCACTTTGCCAATGAGGAGACCCTTCAATTAGCTTTCTTTTCGGCAGACGAGATTGCAAATTTAGACCTATTCAGCTCGCAACAAAAGGTGATGCTAGAAGAGTATTTTTCAGGACAATTCCAAGTAGGACGATAAAGGAGACCTATGCCACGTAGTGAAGATGTGATTTTAACCAATATGTGTCTGGTTGAGAACAAGGACGATAATTGTGTCGTTCAAATCAGAGACCCCAAACGTTATGATTGGTATGGAGCTGTATTTCCGGGTGGTCATATTGAAAAAGGTGAAAGCCTACACGATGCTGTCGTTCGTGAAGTTTTAGAAGAGACTGGTTTAACCATTTCAAATCCTGAGCTAGTTGGCGTTAAACACTTTCAAACGAGGGGAGACAAGATTAGATACTTGGTCTTCTTATATCGAACATCTGATTTTTCAGGGACGCTGACTTCTTCAGAAGAAGGGGAAGTTAAGTGGGTGTCTCGCCAGGACTTGTTGGCAGGCAAAATTGACTTAGCAGATTCTATGGACGAGTTGTTTCCTGTTTTCTTCGACCAGACGTCGTCTGAACTCTTTTCTGAACGGAATGATAATGATGATTTAGTAAGGAAGTATTTTTAAGAGTTTAAAAGGGAGCAAAAATGGATAAATCAAACCAAACTATCAAGCAATCCTATAGTGACGAGCTCGCTGAAAGAAGAACAGCTCTCGCACAAAATCGTTCATTTTTAGCAACTGAAAGAACATTTGCAGCCTGGATTCGAACAGGCTTTTCTTTAGCAGGTATTGGCATTTCGTTTGCTTCATTTTTGCAAGGGGTGACTAGTGAGCTTGTCGCTAATAGCATTGGAATTATGCTAGATTTGTTAGGGATGCTAATCTTTGTTTATGCATGGATAGAGTACAAAATGAGCTATCATTTTATTAAAAATACTTATGATGAGGCAACTATTCCTAGACAGCAATTTCGTCTTAATTTTATCTATGGAACAGTTTTAATAACTGTTCTTTTGCTAATCAGTATTTTGGGATTAATTATTATAGTTTTTTAATCTTGTATTGAACAAAACCAGCGAGTTTAATTGAACTCGCCTACGACACTGTGAAAAAAGATCATACTTCCTAGATGCTTGAGGCATCGTCGTCAGTATTCCTATTGCTAATAAATATTAAATTGAGAAAGGAAAGAGTATTGTAAGTTGACCTGAACCCGAGCGAAAAGCTCGGAAATTAGATAGAACTCCTTGTGTGCTGACACACTTCGGTCGTTCTCCTAAATTTCAGTCGCTTTTTTGTCGCTCTTGGTATCGTAATTATGCCTGAACTTCCTGAGGTTGAGACGGTTCGTCGTGGTTTAGAGAAATATGTGGTTGGAAAGTCCATCCAAGACATTCGCTTTGCTTTTGCTAAGATTGCGGTGATGGGGGTAGATTCTTTTTCTCCACTGATTGATGGTCAGATGACTATTCAAGCCATGCGCCGTCGTGGAAAATATTTGATTTTTGATTTTGGTCATTTGTTGCTCATTTCCCATTTGCGGATGGAGGGCAAATATCTCATGTTTGAGAATCAAGAGAGTGTTCCTGAGAATAAGCATTTTCATGTTTTTTTTACTTTTACAGATCAGTCTGTCTTGGTTTATCAAGATGTGCGTAAGTTTGGGACTATGGAGATACTTTTTCCGTTGCAAGAAGAAGCCTACTTCAACGCTAAGAAATTAGGTCCTGAGCCAACCAAGAAAACCTTTAAATACGCTCCTTTCGAGCGAGCTCTGCTATCGTCTCCTAAAAAAATCAAACCCTATCTTTTGGAACAAATCCTGGTAGCAGGCTTGGGAAATATCTATGTGGATGAGGTGCTCTGGGCAGCCAAGGTGCATCCATTGCGGATCAGCTCTGGTCTCAAAAAAGCTGAAATCAAACGTCTGCATGATGAAACGATTCGTATCTTGCAGTTAGGTATTGAAAAGGGTGGGTCAACGATTCGGACCTATCGCAATGCTTTGGGCGAAGATGGAACCATGCAGCAGTTTTTAAATGTCTATGGCATGACAGGTCAACCTTGTACGCGTTGTGGAACTGCAATTGTTAAAATTCAAGTAGGAGGAAGGGGCAGTCACTATTGTCCCAAGTGCCAAAAACTATGACTAAGACCATTGGAATGACTGGCGGTATTGCTTCAGGCAAGTCGACGGTGACAAATTATTTACGCCAAAAAGGCTTCCAAGTCATTGATGCGGACGCTGTCGTCCATGAGCTTCAAGCGAAGGGAGGCAAACTCTATGATATCTTAGTAGATTTTTATGGGAATAAAATCCTAGCTCCTGATGGCGACATTGATAGAAAAGCTCTGTCTGAGCAATTTTTCTCGGATGATACTATTCGTGCTCAGGTGTCAGCTCTGCAGAATACTATTATTCGGCAGGAACTGCTGGCGAGGCGAGATGATTTATTACAAGAACATGAGGTGGTTTTCATGGATATTCCGCTCTTGTTTGAATTGGATTATCAAAGCCAGCTCGACCAAGTCTGGCTTGTTTACCTTGATCCCGCGCAGCAGTTGAACCGTCTCATGAAGCGAAATAGCTATTCAGAAGAACAGGCTCGAAAACGCATAGCAGCGCAGCTTTCTTTAGACGAAAAAAGGAACTTGGCTGATCGGATAATCGATAATAGTGGTGATTTGTCCATGACTTATGAGCAGGTAGATGATTTGTTAGAGGAGCTGTGTCATGTCGAAAAGTAAGGTGATTCCGCTCATGCCGTGGACGGCAGAGGGTTTCTGGGATTTTAATCCTAAATCTTTGGTGGTTTTAGTGATTGGTCTGGTAGTATTCGGATGAGGAGAAGCTTGACTGGTTCTGGCAAATCTGGGCTCAACACCCTGGACAGTATTGTCGCAAGGCTTATCACAACAATTACAGATTCCCTTAGGGTTTATGACCTTTATCATTTCTGGTCTAGCGCTTTTATCATGGATTCCGATTAGGATTAAACCGGGAATTGGGACTGTTCTGAATATGATTATTATTGCTTGGGTATTAGGCATGGTTGCCGAGACGGTTGATGGTCCAGAATCTTTGTTGGGTCGTGTGACTTTGACCTTTATAGGAATCTTTTTGGTAGGGTTAGCCTCAGCCATCTATCTGACTTGTCATATGGGTGCTGGGCCTCGTGATGGTCTCATGGTTGGTTTTTGCCAATTGACTGGCTGGCGTGTGTCGGTTGTTAGAACTGGGATTGAAGTAACTGTTAGCCTCTTAGGTTGGTTAGTTGGTGGCACCTTGGGCATCGGTAACGTGCTATTTGCTATTGGTGTTGGTTGAGCTATGCAGTTTTCTTTAACACTTCTTTTGACATTTTTCGGGGAGACAAAGGCCTAAGCTGTCAGCCATTGTGTTACAATAAAGATAATGAGATTCCAAAGAACTATAGGAGAAAAAAGATGACAGAAATTCAAGTTGGTGTTGGCAAAGAACCGATTATGATGCAGTTGAACATGCTAAATCGTCATGGGCTTATTGTAGGTGCAACAGGTACTGGTAAAACAGTAACCTTGAAAGTTCTAGCTGAACAGTTGACTTTAGCTGGTGTTCCAGTCTTTTTAGCAGATATTAAGGGTGATTTGACGAATATTGCTAAAGAGGGAGCTTTAACAGATAAGCTCAGTCAACGGTTGGAAAAAATTGGTTATAAGGATTTTGAACCACAAGCTTTTCCAGTACGTCTTTGGGATGTTTTAGGGCAAGCTGGACACCCAGTTAGAGCAACCATCAGCGAAATGGGTCCTTTGATGTTGTCGCGCCTTTTAGGTCTCAATGAAACGCAAGAAGGTATTTTAAATATTGTCTTTAAGATTGCGGATGAAAAAGGCTGGCTCTTAATTGATTTAAAAGATTTGCAGGCTATTTTAAAAGAAGTCTATGACCATGCCAGCGATTATTCAGCGATTTATGGTAATGTTGCCAAACAATCAGTTGCGGCTATTCAGCGGGGGCTTTTGGTTTTAGAACAAGAAGGTGGGGAGGTCTTTTTTGGTGAGCCGGCTTTGGAGTTGACAGACTTTATCGTGACTGATGATAAAGGACAAGGGATTGTCAATATCCTCAATGCAACCAAACTCTTTCAGTCTCCAACCCTCTATGCGACCTTTCTCATGTGGATGTTGGCTGAACTCTATGAAACCTTGCCAGAAGTGGGTGATTTAGACAAGCCTAAGTTTGTTTTCTTCTTTGATGAAGCGCATCTCTTGTTCAAAGATGCCCCTAAAGCATTCGTGGAAAAAGTCGAACAAATGGTCCGTTTGATTCGCTCAAAAGGTGTGGGAATTTTCTTTATCACGCAAAATCCTTTGGACTTGCCAGAAAGTATCTTAGCTCAGCTGGGTAATCGTGTGCAGCACGCTCTTCGTGCTTACACGCCTAAGGAAATCAAGGCAGTTAAAACGGCGGCAGATACCTTTAGACAAAATCCTGACATTGACACTGCGGAAGCTATTACTAGTCTTGAAGTCGGGGAAGCACTGATCTCCTTCTTGACTCCGGATGCTCAACCAGCGGTCGTGGAACGAGGGTTTATCATTCCACCAAAATCCAGTTTTGATGTCTTATCAGCCATGGAAATACAGGTGTTGATAAATCAATCGGATCTGTATGATAAGTACACAGAAGCTGTTGATCGTGAATCTGCTTACGAAATCTTAGCTGCTAAAGTGGCAGACGAGGCTGCTCAAAAAGCTGCTGAAGACAAGAAAAAAGCTGATGAGAAGGCAGCTAAGGAAGCTGAGAAGGAAGAAAGACGCAGAGCACGTAAGCCCAAATCAGAATTTGAGAAAGCGCGTGATACCTTTGTCAATTCAGCCATCCGAACCGTCAGCCGTGAACTGGTTCGAGGTATCTTGGGAAGTCTAAGAAAACGGTAATGGTTTTTATCCTGTCATCTCTCGGTGATAGGATTAGGAATCACCGCCTGATTTTGATGGGATTGCTCTATTGTTCCATTATCTATCTCTTTCTAGCTAGGTCTGAAACCAGTTTAGAACTTGGTATTTGGCGCTTTCTCTTTGGCTTTGGGACAGGTGCTCTTATGCCTAGTGTTAATGCTTTATTGACTCGTTTGACGCCTAAGGAAGGGATTTCTCGAATCTTTGCCTATAATCAGATGTTTACTAATTTTGGCCAGGTTATCGATCCATTCGTTGGTTCTACAGTGACAGCTGGTATGGGTTACTGTTCGGTTTTTTATGTAACCAGTGCTATTGTCTTTTTCAATTTTATTTGGAGTCTTATTAACTTCAGAAAATATCTGACAACAAAGGAAATTTAAGTGCGCGTTAAGATTAATTTAAAATGCAGTGAATGCGGAAGCAAGAATTATTTGACCAGTAAAAATAAGGTTACTCACCCAGACAAAATTCAGGTTCCTAAATATTGTCCTAAGGAACGTAAAGTAACCTTACACCTTGAATCTTAAGGGAATATATGGTACTATTTTAGGGACGGTATTGGAGGAAACAGATGTATAATTTGCTATTAACAGCACTCTTGGTGATTTCGGTTGTATTAGTGATTGCCATTTTTATGCAACCACAAAAAAATCCAGGCAGCAATGTATTTGATAGTGGTGGGTCTGAAGCCCTTTTTGAACGTTCTAAAGCGCGTGGTTTTGAAGCTTTTATGCAACGTTTTACAGGGATTCTCGTCTTCTTTTGGCTATTAATTGCATTTTTACTGGTAGTATTATCAAGTCGTTAAGACAATAGTGGACCGTGGCAAGATGTCAGGTCCTTTTTAAATCGTTCCTAGAGGAACATGTAAAGTTGAACAAGGAAACTATGAAAGAACAGATTTTAAATTATTTAAAGGAGCATGGGAAGTCAAATATTAATGACTTGGCAGCTAGCTTGGATATGGCTGGTGCTAAAAAATTCCCTCTCTTGATTAAAGAAATTTCCAAGATGGAAAGTAAGCGAGAGTTACGTTTTAATGATGACGGTATGTTGTCGCTGCGTAAACCACAAGAAAAGAAAGAGCAAATCACTATCCAGGGGATTTTTCGTGCTAACAAGGCAGGTTTTGGCTTTCTTTTTGTCGATGACAATGAAGAGGACATGTTTATTGGTCGTAATGATGTCGGCCATGCTATTGATGGTGACACAGTTGAAGTGGTCATCAAAAAACCAGCTGATCGTCTCAAAGGAACAGCGGCAGAAGCGCGTGTGGTTAGGATTGTTGATCACGCTTTAAAAACAGTTGTTGGTAAATTTATTTTGGATGATGAAAAGCCAAAATACGCTGGTTATATCAAATCCAAAAACCAAAAAATTCAACAAAAAATCTATGTCAAAAAAGAACCAGTTGTCCTGGATGGTACTGAAATCATCAAGGTCGATATTGATAAGTATCCCGTTCGAGGACATGATTATTTTGTTGGTCATGTCCGTGATATTGTTGGTCATCAGGGTGATGTTGGGATTGATGTTCTTGAGGTCTTGGAATCTATGGATATCGTCTCAGAATTTCCAGAAGATGTTCTGGCAGAAGCTAATGCAGTGCCAGAAGCGCCAACTGCTAAGGACTTGATGGGGCGTGTGGACCTTCGTAAGGAAATCACTTTTACGATTGACGGAGCTGATGCTAAGGACTTGGATGATGCGGTTCATATCAAACGTTTGGACAATGGTAACTTTGAGCTTGGTGTACACATCGCAGATGTTTCTTACTATGTGACAGAAGGATCTGCTCTTAACCGCGAAGCTGTTGCGCGTGGTACTTCAGTTTATGTCACTGACCGTGTGGTGCCAATGTTGCCAGAGCGTCTGTCTAATGGTATCTGTTCCTTGAACCCAAATGTTGACCGTTTGACCCAGTCTGCGATTATGGAAATTAACCCCAAAGGCAAAGTGGTTGATTACCAAATCTGTCAATCAGTCATCAACACAACCTACCGTATGACATATAGTGATGTCAACGAGATGCTTGAGGGCAATCAGGAGCTTCTGTACCAGTACGAGGCTATTGTGGATTCAGTACAGGATATGGCAGCTCTTCACAAAATTTTAGAGGACATGCGTACTCGTCGTGGAGCGCTTAATTTTGACACGTCAGAAGCTAAAATCATTGTCAATGATAAAGGAATGCCTGTAGATATTGTTGTGCGTGAGCGCGGGGTTGCAGAGCGTATGATTGAGTCCTTTATGCTAGCGGCTAATGAATGTGTTGCGGAACATTTTTCAAAAAATGACCTGCCATTTATCTATCGTATTCACGAAGAGCCTAAGGTTGAAAAATTACAGAAATTTATTGATTATGCTAGTGTTTTTGGAGTAAAAATCCAAGGGACAGCGTCAAAAATTACCCAATCTGCCTTACAGGATTTTATGGCTAAGATAGAAGGGCAACCTGGTTCAGAAGTCCTTAGCATGATGTTGTTGCGTTCTATGCAGCAGGCACGCTATTCAGAGCATAATCACGGTCATTACGGTTTGGCTGCTGAGTATTACACACACTTTACCAGCCCTATCCGCCGTTACCCTGACCTCTTGGTACATCGCATGATTCGTGAGTACTCTAAGGGTGCCACAGCTGAAAAGCAAGACCATTTCGCAACTGTGGTTCCAGAATTGGCCTCCTCATCCTCACAATTGGAACGTCGCGCCATTGATGCCGAGCGCGTGGTAGAAGCCATGAAGAAGGCTGAGTATATGGAAGAGCATGTGGGCGAAGAGTTCGATGGTGTGGTAGCTTCTGTGGTCAAATTCGGCCTCTTTGTAGAGTTGCCAAATACCATTGAAGGGTTGATACATGTGACGACTCTACCTGAGTTCTATAACTACAACGAGCGAACCATGTCTCTTCAAGGGGAAAAATCAGGTAAAGTCTTTAAGGTTGGTCAACCCATCCGTATCAAATTGACGCGTGCGGATAAGGAAACAGGCGATATTGATTTTGAATACTTGCCAAGTGATTATGATGTGATTGAAAAGGTTGCTAAATCAGACCGAAAAGAGCGAGGAAGAGGTCGCCGCTCAGATAAGGAACGTGGTAAATCAGATGATAAGTCAGGTAAAGGTTCTTACCGTGGTGATAAATCCAAATCTGGTAACAAGCGCAGTCAATCTAACAAAGGGAAAAAAGACAAGCAACCTTTTTATAAGAAAGCGGCTAAAAAGTCGCAAGGATCTAAAAAACGTAAATAGGAGGATTCCATGCCAAAAGGTACAGACTCCAATGTCTTAGCACAAAATAAGAAGGCGAGACACGATTACACCATCGTTGATACGGTCGAAGCAGGTATTGTTTTGACAGGAACAGAGATCAAGTCCGTTCGTGCAGCTAGAATTCAACTCAAAGATGGCTTTGCCCAAATCAAAAATGGTGAAGCCTGGCTGGTAAATGTCCATATTGCTCCTTTTGAACAGGGAAATATCTGGAACCAAGACCCAGAACGCACCCGAAAACTCTTGCTAAAAAAACGCGAAATCGACCGTCTTGCAAATGAGTTAAAAGGAAGCGGGATGACCTTGGTTCCTCTCAAGGTTTACCTCAAAAATGGCTTTGCTAAAGTCCTCATTGGTCTCGCTAAAGGAAAACACGACTACGACAAGCGCGAAAGCATCAAGCGCCGTGAGCAAGATCGTGACATCAAACGTGTTATGAAAAGTATGAATCAGAGGTAATGTCGCCTTTATTTTCCTTTTCTAAGAAGAGGTAATACTCGAAGAAAATCAAAATCTGACTAGAAAAAGCGTCGTAGCTAGAACTAAAGTTAATCAAGGTAAACTTGACAATATCAGATTTTGATTTTCAAATGAGTATAATTTTATGACTGATAACATTGATAAAGCCTGGGAGTATTTTCTAAAAGATAACTTACAGGTCGCTTGGGATTTAGTATCGGATGATTTTCAGTTGGAGACTTGTAGTGATTTTTCACTCTTAAATCTCATGCTTTATCTCAATTTGGCTGAAAATCCAAAGGAATCCTTAGCCATCTGTCAGAGATACATTACTTTGGCTAAAAGTCAGAAGGATTTGGAAAATGAGCATATTGGCTTACATCAACTAGCTATGGTTTATCGGGAATTTGGGCAATATTAATTAGCCTTAGCAAAAATTGAAGCTGAGCATGCCATTATTGTTGCTTATTTCTCAGAAGACCAACTAAAACTATCTGTTAACAACTATGAACAAGGTTTTCTAAGGTTTAAACTTAAGCGATATGATGATGCTATTGGTTACTTAAAGATGAGCTTAGAGCAAGCTCAAAAGACAGATGATTTGATTGCCCAAGCTTGTGCTTATAGAGGATTAGGTGAGACTTATCTCGCAATGGAAACCCAAGATTTAGCCAAAATTCATTTGACAACGGCACTAGCTCTTTTTGTGGAAGCAGGAGATGATCTTGGTGCAGAAGAGGTGAAGCTGCTCATACAAGAATGATACTTAACAAAACCACTTTGGAATCTTTTTAAGGATTCTAGAGTGGTTTTTATTTTCCTTAGTGATAAGGAAAAATTCCTTTTTCCCTTCTCTTTTTTTTCTGCTTTATTTTCGATATACTAAAAAGAAAGCGTATACATATCGAGAGGAAGATATGAGTATAAAGATAGTTACTATTGGTGGAGGTTCAAGTTATACACCAGAATTAGTGGAAGGTATGATTCTTCGACAGAAAGATATTAACATTACCGAATGGTGGTTTGTAGATGTTCCGGAAGGAAAAGAAAAATTAGAAATTGTTGTTGGATTAGCTAGAAGAATGGTAAAAAAAGCTGGGTTAGACTGGGATGTTAGAGCTACTCTAGATCGAAAAGAGGCATTGAAAGATGCTGATTTTGTTACCTCACAGTTTCGGGTTGGAGGATTGGATGCTCGCTATTTGGACGAGTCAATTCCTTTATCACATGGTATTCTTGGACAAGAGACTAACGGTGCAGGAGGCATTTTTAAAGCTTTTCGAACTATAGAAGCCTATAAGCCTATTATCGAAGATATGCGAAAGCTTTGTCCTAATGCTTGGTTGATTAATTTTACTAATCCAGCTGGTATGGTTACAGAAGCGTTAATTAATCATTTAGGATGGTCAAAAACAATTGGGCTGTGCAATATCCCAATTGGACAACATAAGGCTGCAGCTGAAAAACTTAATTTGAGAGATGAAGAAATTACGTTGAGACATGTCGGTTTGAACCATTTTCACTTTCATGAAGTTTGGGATAAGGATGGGAATAATCGAACAGATGAATTAATTGAGCGATTTTATGGAGAACTGCAAGAAGATCATAGAGAAGTGGTTAAAAACATCACTGATTTAGATTTTCCAATGGAATTTTTAAGGTCTATTCGCATGCTTCCATGCGATTATCATCGGTATTATTTTATTCAAGATGAGATGCTTGAAGATGCTATTAAGGAGTACCAAAAAGGTCATGTTCGTGCAGCTGTTGTTAAGAAAGTTGAAGGGGAACTTTTTCAACTTTATCAAGATCCTACCCTTAAAGATAAGCCTAAACAGTTAGAACAACGTGGAGGTGCTTATTATAGCGATATTGCTTGTCAAATTATTGTTGCTATCATCAACGATAGTCATGAAGAATTAACAGTTTCTACGTTAAATAGAGGTGTTATCCCATTCTTACCAGAGAATTGTGTCGTTGAAGTATCATCGCTAATTACCTCCCAAGGAGCAATTCCCTTGTCAACACCAGAGGTACCCACAATATTAAAAGGGTATCTTCAATTGATGAAAGAAATGGAGCTAGTGACCGTAGAAGCAGCTATGACAGGCGATTATCAAGTAGCCTTACAAGCTTTCATGATTAATCCACTAATACCGCATGGTCATGAGACCAAAAATCTATTAAATGAATTATTAATAGCACATGAAAACTATTTACCGCAATTTGCAGATGCCATCGAAAAGATAAAGGAGGATGGGGATGTCTAAGTCTGAAACATGTTATCAATTTCCAGAAGGCTTCTTATGGGGGACTTCGACCTCAGGACCTCAAAGTGAAGGAACCATTTCTGGTGATGGAAAAGGGCTGAATAACTGGGATTATTGGTATAGTATAGCTCCTGAAAAATTTCATGATAGGATTGGTCCAGAGAGGACTTCAAGTTTTTATCAAAATTATAAAGAAGATATAGAACTTTTGAAAGAAACTGGTCAGAATGTTTTTAGGCCTTCAATACAGTGGTCACGGTTGTTTCCAAAAGGAGTTGGAGACATTAATCCTAAAGCGGTTGCATTTTATCGGGATGTCTTTAAAAGAATTAAGGCTATCGGTGTAAAACCTATTGTTAACTTATATCATTTCGATTTACCCTACGCTTTACAAGAAAAAGGTGGTTGGGAAAATAAAGAGATTGTTTTCGCCTATGAGCATTATGCAAAAACTTGTTTTGAACTGTTCGGAGATTTGGTTGATACTTGGATTACATTCAACGAACCAATAGTTCCAGTAGAATGTGGCTATATGAATGATCTCCATTACCCTTGCAAAGTAGATCCCAAAGCAGCAGTAGCAGTTGCCTATCATACGCAACTTGCTAGTAGTTTGGCCGTCAAAGCTTGTCATGAATTAAATAAAAATCATAAAATAAGTATCGTGTTAAATCTAACTCCTGCTTACCCTAGAAGCCATTCTGAAGAAGACTTAAAAGCAGCTCGTATTGCTGAACTTTTTCAGATGAAAAGTTTTTTAGATCCATCGGTTTTAGGAAAATATCCAGAAGAATTGATTGACATTATAAAGAAATATCAGCTAATGCCAGAAGTATTAGATGAGGAATTAGAGATTATTGCTAATAACACAATTGATTTTCTTGGTGTCAATTATTATCAGCCCATGCGTGTTCAAGCACCGAAGCCATTAAGGTCTGATAAAGAATCATTTGATTTTGATACTTATTTTGAAGCTTATGATATGCCAGGAAAAAAGATTAACCCACATAGAGGCTGGGAAATTTATGAGCAGGGAATCTATGATATTGCCATGTTGATAAAAGAACATTATGGGAATATTGAATGGCTGGTAACTGAAAATGGTATGGGTGTTGAAGGTGAAGAAAAATTCATTGAAAATGGTATTATTCAGGATGACTATCGTATAGAATTTATTCAAAATCATTTGATTGAGCTACACAAAGCACTTGAAGTAGGTGCAAATTGTAAGGGGTATATGCTTTGGACCTTTATTGATTGCTGGTCTTGGTTGAATGCTTATAAAAATCGTTATGGATTGGTAGCATTAGATGTCGAAACGCAGGAACGTACTATTAAAAAATCGGGTTATTGGTTTAAAGAGCTAGCTCAAAATAACGGTTTTACAAAAGGGGTGAAGTAAATTGGTAGCATTTGGTTTTTCAATATATCCAGAACACCATGATGTATCAAAAGTCAAAGAATATATGGCATTATTAAAAAAATATGGTGCTGAACGCATTTTTATGAGTCTTTTACAAATTGAAACAGACGATGTTGAAACTTTTGAGAAATATAAGGAAATTATTGACTATGCCAATCAATTAAAGATAAGAGTTATCGCAGATATTAGTCCGATGTTTATTGAGCAGAATGATTGGAACGGCCAACTAGTTGAAAAGGCAAATGAATATGGCCTTGCTGGTATACGACTTGATGAGGCTTTACCGCTTGAAGAAATAGTCGCTCTAACTAAGAATGACTATGACTTAAAGATTGAGCTTAATATGAGTACAGATAAAAAATTACTTACGGAACTGTTGGCTAGTGATGCTAATCTTGATAATATTATTGGTTGTCATAATTTTTATCCCCATGAATTTACTGGTATTTCTATTGAACATTTTAATGGCATGTCACAGTTTTATCATGAAAAGGGAATAGAAACAGCAGCTTTTATCAGTAGTCAAACGGCTGAAGAAGGGCCATGGCCAGTGTCTGAAGGATTACCGACGATTGAAGAATATCGTCATCTTTCTATCTATCAACAAGTGCAATTATTAAAAGCTGCAGGGACTATTGACAATATTTTGATTTCCAATCAGTTTATTTCTGAAGAAGAATTGAAAGAATGTAGAAGTTCTCTAGATTCTGAATGTAAGAGTTTTGAAGTGGAAGTTATAGGCGACATTACGGAAATAGAGCGTCAAATTGTGGCATTTAAGCATCATTATCGAGGAGATGTCTCATCTTATGTTTTGAGATCAACTATTCCTCGAACTATGTATACAAAAGATAGTATTGCTCCCCGAGATAATCAATCGAAGGTTGTGACGCGTGGAAGTATTATTATTGATAATGATCGGTATTCACGTTATAAAGGGGAATTACAGATTGCGTTAAAAGATTTTTCTGTGAGTGATAAGGCCAATATTGTGGGAGCTATTAGTGCTGACTCTCTAAATCTTTTGGATTATTTAAAACCTTGGGAAGATTTCCGGTTAAAGGTCACAAGGAGACAATAATTTTCATTTGTACAAAGGAAAAAGAAAGCATTTTTAATTCTTACTAAATTGTTATAATAAGTTTGTAAGATCTTATCATCTAAAAGGGAGAATGAATGCTATCAAAAATAGAAATTTCTGTTATGGAAATTTTAAGAAGGCAGGGAACTTATATAACGAGTGAAGACATTGGTAATCAGTTATCGTTGAGTGACCGAACAACACGTAAATATTTGAAAAATCTATCAGAACTTATTGAGAATCATGGTGCTACGATACAATCTAAAAGAGGATATGGTTATCGTTTAGTAATTGAAAGTTCATTAGTGTTTGATTCTTTTTGGCAGGAGGAACTCCTAGCAAAAAGGAATTTAAAAGATGCTCTTCAGATTGAAGAGATTACAGATCGTAAGCATTATATATTAAATAGATTAGTTTTTGAGGATGCCAAACAATCAGTTGATGATTTGGCAAAGGAACTCTTTATTAGTAGAACAACGCTAAATGGTGTTTTTTCATCAATCAGAGAGGATTTACGACCTTATAATATATCATTAAAAATAGACAAAAAAGTGATTTCAATTGTGGGTAATGAGACTGAGATTCGTCACTTTATTATGGATTATTTTTTCGGTCATGATATCGAAGAGTCAATGTATTCAATCGTTGAAAATCATTTTATTACAGATATTGACTTCGCTGAGTTGACTATTTTTGTTCTTGATGAGTGTCGCGATGCTAAGCTAAAGTTATCGGACTTTGTCATTCAAAATCTGGTACTGCATATTGCTCTAATGATCCAGCGGATTAGATTGGGATATCAGTTAGCTGTTTTTGATATTTCTTCAGATGTCGAAATGTCTGAAGAATACGATGTCGCTTTAAAAATTTTAAATCAAGTGGAGACGGCTTATAAGGTAATCTTTCCTAAAGAAGAAGCTAATTACATTGCCCTTCATCTTACGGTAAAGAAATCCTCTCATCGGAACTCTATAGGCATATCTAATAATCTAATAGAATACCATCTCAAAGAAAAGTTACACGAAGCTAGTTCAGTATCAGGAATTCCCTTTTATCTAGATAATGATTTGATCAATGGTTTGCTGGCTCATATGAGGCCATTGTTGCAGCGATTAGAAAGCAATATTCAAATGACAAACCCTTTAACTCAAAAAGTAACAGAAGACTATTTTGATATTTTTGAGTTAACGAAAAATACGTTTCAAGATATGAAAGAACTTAAGTCTTACGAAGTGACAGATGATGAATGGGCATATGTTACCTTACATTTAATGGCTGCTATTGAAAGATATACTAATAAAAATAAGCTTAAAGTTTTAGTCGTTTGTGCAACTGGTTATGGCAGTGCCTTGATGTTAAGAAATCGTTTAGAAAAAGAATTTGGTGGTAGCTTACAGATTGTAGATACGATTAGTTACTATGAACTTTCAGAAAAGAGACTTCAATCAATTGATGTTATTATCTCCTCAATTAGTTTGTCCCATCTAATGTTTTTAACGCCGGTTATAAATGTAAGCGTTTTTCTAAATCAAGAAGATATTGCAAATGTAAGAAACTACCTTTCAAATCAGTCCATTAGCCATCTTGGAAATCGGAAAGAGACTTCTCTTTTAGGAATTGAAAAAGCGACACAAATTATTGAAGAGATGTTTTTGGATAAAAAGTTTATCTATTTTGAAGAAAATATATCAAAAGATGAAGCTTTAGCTATGATGGTGAACTGTTTAGATGAAGCTAAGGATTCACAATTTCGTCAGCAATTCATCAAGCAAGTTGAATTGAGAGAGAGTTACGGTTCAGTTGTTTTTGGAGATGCAGTGGCAGTTCCTCATCCAAGCCTGTCACTGTCCTATACAGAACAAATTGTTGTAGGTGTTTTTAAGGAACCCATCAGTTGGTACGAAGAACAAAAAGTTCATTTTGTCTTCCTATTATCGCCATCTAAAGGGAACAACCCTTACTTAAAATATATGTCACCAAGTTTGGTGAGTTTTGTCGAAAATGATGACTTACAAAATCAGTTACTAAAAGAACCAACTATTAATAAAGTAAAAAAAATATTTATCCCATTAATAAGGGAACATTAGGAGGAATTTAAGATGAAAAATATTATGTTAGTTTGTAATGCAGGAATGTCAACCAGTATGTTAGTAACCAAAATGCAAAAAGCAGCAGAAGAGAAAGGTTTTGAGTCGACTATCTGGGCTGTGCCTGTTTCAGAAGCTGATTCTGAAGTAGCTTCAAAAGATATTGATGTCCTATTGCTAGGTCCTCAAGTTAAATTTTTACTGAAAGAATTTAAGGAGAAATTTGAGCCTGATATTAAAGTGGATGCTATTAACATGGTTGATTATGGCACAATGAATGGCGCAAATGTATTAGAGACTGCTATTGTAATGATAGGAGAGTAGTGATGTCAAAACTAACCAATTTGGAAGCGATTATGGGCTTGATTATGTATGGTGGAGAGGCAAAGGGGAAGGCTGTTGAAGCTATACGTGAAGCAAAAAATGGCAATGTTGAAGAAGCTAAAACATTAATTAAAGACGCTTACAATTCTTTGAATGTAGCACACAACTCACAAACAGAATTATTAACCCAAGAAGCATCAGGCAATTCAGTTGAATTATCACTTCTAATGGTTCATGGTCAAGATCATCTCATGACAGCAATTGCTTTTATAGATATGGCAAAGGAAGTGATTGATGTGTATGAAAAAATAAACGAATTGAGTTAGTGTTATGAAGGTAGAGAAAAAAGTTCAGGTATCTGTTAATAAGTTATTTGATGTGGTGACAGCATCTTTAAAAAATGATTATGAACAAAATACCTCTCAACCACTTTTTGATGATATGATCCAACCAGGATTAACTTATTTGAAATCATTTGGAAGAAATCAGCAAAATCAAGTGAAAGTTCTTCTTACTGCATTTGAAAAACCAAGACTGTATGAGGTTGTATTTAGTTCAAATAGGGGTAAACAAAAAGTATCTTATTGTTTTAGTAGCCTTTCTAAGGATGAGTCCACTATCACTTATCAACAGAAAGTTTCAGAGGCAGATTTTTTTCAGAAAGCTAACAACTTTTTACTAAATAAATTATTTAAAAAAAGCATTGAGCGACAAATTGATGCTCAGTTAAACGCGCTCGCTAATCAAGCTAAAAATAGTTTTATAAAGTGATGAGGAGGTCATAAAATGACTCATAATTTGAAACACATTCCTAAGGACTTTCTTTGGGGATCTGCGTCAGCAGCCTATCAAGTAGAGGGAGCTTGGAATGCTGATGGTAAGTCTCCTTCAGTTTGGGACAACTATGTGAAATTACCTGGAACAACCTTTAAAGGAACGACAGGTGATATCGCTGTAGAACATTATAACCGTTATAAGGAAGATGTAGCATTAATGGCTGAAATGGGATTAAAAGCCTATAGATTTTCAATTGCCTGGACAAGAATCCTACCAAATGGGAGAGGAGAAGTTAACGAAGCTGGTATAGCGTTCTATAGCAACTTAATAGATGAACTGCTCAAACATAATATAGAGCCATTGATTACATTGTATCATTGGGATTTGCCTCAGTGTCTAATGGATGAATATGGTGGATGGGAATCTCGTCAAATTATAAGAGATTTTAATGAATATGCTACCGTATTGTTTGAACGATTTGGAGATCGTGTCAAATACTGGATCAGTTTAAATGAGCAAAATATCTTCGTTAGTTTAGGATACCAATTGGCAGTTCATCCACCAGGAGTTAAAGATGATAATCGGATGTATAAGGTGAATCACATTGCTAATTTAGCGAATGCTACAGTTATCAATACGTTCCATCAAATGGTTCCGGATGGAAATATAGGTCCAAGTTTTGCCTATTCTCCAGTTTATTCAAAGGATTCTGATCCTATCAATGTTCTCGCAGCTGAAAAAGCAGAAGATTTACAAGCTCATTTTTGGATGGATGTTTATTTGAAAGGGAGCTATCCAAAATTTGCTTTGGATTATCTTCAGAAATCAGGCATTGACTTAGATATTCAAGATGGAGATATGGCCTTGATAGCATCGGCAAAACCAGATTTTTTAGGGATCAATTATTACCAATCTAATACTATGGCTTTTAATCCAATTGATGGTGTTGGGCAAGGTGAGATGAATACAACAGGTGAAAAGGGAAGTTCTGGTGAATCAGGAATTCCTGGACTGTTTAAACGGATTCAAAATGATTTTGTAGAGCGGACAAATTGGGATTGGGAAATTGATCCAAAAGGATTGGAAATTACCATTCATCGTATTACTAGTCGCTATGACATACCGATATTAATCACTGAAAATGGTCTTGGTGAATATGATAAAGTTGCAGACGATGGTCATATTCATGACGATTACAGGATAGATTATCTAAGTTCACATATCTCTGCTGTTAATGAGGCTATTTCAAATGGTGCAAGAGTATTTGGTTATTGTACTTGGTCCTTTACAGACTTGTTATCTTGGTTGAATGGCTATCAAAAAAGATATGGTTTTGTCTATGTGGATAAATATGAAGTTGAAGAAGGGACACTAGCAAGGACACCGAAGGATAGTTATTATTGGTATAAAGATTTGATTGAGAAACATCAAAATAATTAATATTTGTAAATAAAATTTTAGGAGTGAGCATATGTCTAATTTTTCTGATAAATTCATGGAAATTTCGGGAAAAATTGGATCGCAACGTCATCTTGTTGCGATTCGTGATTCCTTCATTGCAATGATGCCAATTACAATGGCTGGTTCAGTTGCAGTTTTATTAAATGTTTTCTTGAGAGATATTCCAACCAACATGGGTTGGAATGGTTTTGCGGAAGCCATGCAACCTATCATTGATATTAATGGTTATGTTTATTTTGGTACGATTAGTGTTATGGCACTATTCTTTGCCTTCACATTTGGTTATAATCTTTCTGTGATGCACAAAGTAAATCCATTAGCAGGTGGTTTAATTTCTTTTGCGTCCTTTATTGCCACTATTCCACAGAGTATCACTGTTTCCACAGCTTTAGAAAATGTCAGTTCAGATAAGATTGCCATTTTGAAAGAGATTGGGTTGAATGTTGTAACAGCTGGTGGTGCTTCAAGTATCGAGGCGAGTCAGTGGGGAGCAATTGCCTTAAGTTATGCAGGGGCTACTGGGTTATTCACAGCCTTAGTCATCGGCTTCCTATCTACTTTTGTTTATGCTGCATTAACTAAGCGCAATATTACGATTAAATTACCAGAAACAGTTCCACCAGCTGTTAATAAAGCCTTTGCAGCGATTATTCCTGGTACAGCAGCAATCTATGTTTCGGCTATCGTTGCTTATGTGGCCTTCACAGCTACAGGATTAGCATTAGGTGATTTGGTTTCAACTTATATTCAAAAACCATTGATGGGACTTTCACAAGGTATCGGATCAGTTATTTTCTTAACTTTCTTGGTACAACTATTCTGGTTCTTTGGTTTACATGGACATAATGTACTAGCTCCAGTAATGGACGGTATCTACGGTGTAGCACTTAATGAAAATACAGCAGTTTATGAAGCTACTAAGAAAGTCTCTGAATTACCTTGGGATTGGACACGTGGATCATTTGATGCCTATGCCCAAATGGGTGGTTCAGGTGTGACACTTGCTTTATTAATTGCGATTTTCATTTTCTCAAAACGTGAAGAGCACAAGACAATTGCAAAACTATCAGCTCCAATGGGAGTCTTTAATATCAATGAACCTGTTATCTTTGGGATGCCAATTGTCTTAAATCCTACTTTTGTTATTCCTTGGTTAATTGTTCCTCCAGTATGTGCTGCAATTGGCTATATTGCTACCGCTACAGGATTGATTCCACCAGTATTTTTAGCTGTTCCATGGATTACACCTCCAGGTCTTTATGCTTATCTAGCCACAGGTGGTAGTTTCATGGCAGGACTTGTTTCCATTTTTAACTTGTTTGTTGCTTTCTTAATCTGGACGCCATTTGTTATTTCAGCTAATAAAGTTAAACCTGGTAAGTAAGAATGAAAAAAGGTAATGTTTCTTTCTTAATAGCTTTGGGCTTCTTCGTTATTGCGATAAGCCCAACTTTTGGAAATAAGTACTACAATCTAATAACAGGTTTTTCTCTAGTTATGTTAGGTGTTTATTCAATGAAGAAGAAAAATGATAACTAATGTAAAGAAGTGAAATCATCCCATTGATTTCACTTCTTTGATAGTTTGGGGGATGATATTTATGGCGATTATTAGTTTTGATCTAGGTGGTACGGCAGT
>NZ_JBLOJT010000050.1:0-12079 GCF_047785745.1 Streptococcus pluranimalium
TTATTGGGGTGTAAGAGTGAACATTGGCAACAAACGAAAGCTCCCTATCTCTTGATAACACAAATGCTAATCATATGAAGATGTTTCGGTATCAGTTACTAAGGGGATAGCCACAACAAAGCTCGTTCCAACATTAACCTCACTATCAACACTGAGTCGGCAATCATAAGCGTCACAAATTTCCTTCAGGATAGACAAACCAATACCTAATCCTGCTCTGGTACCTTCACGGTTACGGGACTTATCTGTTCTATAGAAGCGCTCAAAAATATTTTGCAAGTCTTCTTTAGCGATCCCTTCTCCTTGATCCTCAACTGTCACTAAAGCATAACCCTCCTCTTGGTCTAAAAACAAATCAATTTGTCCCTTATTGGGTGAGTACTTGATAGCATTATCAATCAAAATCGTTAGTAACTGTTCAAAATGATTTTTAGCAATTTTAGCGCGAATATAAGCTGATTGGATATGTAAGCTAAATTGAAAATCAGGTCGTAAAATTTCAAAATTATAAAGTGCAGCTTGCATAGGTTCCTCCAAGCTGGTCACTTCTTTATTTTTACCTGTTAAATTACCTTGAAGACGAATCAAATCAAGCATGTCACTGATCATCAAATTCATACGATGGGCTTCATGGCGACTAGCCTCTAAACTTTCCTCTAAAATGTCAGGATCATTTTTCCCCCAGCGACTAAGCATGTCCAAATGCCCCTTAATAACGGCAACAGGTGTCCTCAATTCATGGCTAACATCGCTGATAAATTGTTGCTGCAACTTATTTTGTTCTGCAATCCTAGACATCATGTCATTAAAGATATGCGAAAGCTCTTCAATCTCATCGCCACTATTAATATCCGCCCTAACGTCCAAATCAGTAGGGTCAGCTTCAATGCGACGCATAACCCTACGAAGACTATAAATAGGTCTTAAAAAGGTCTCTATACTATATCGCATGATTACTAAAACAATAATAATTGTGCCGACTTCTAGGAAAAGTAACAAAATAATCAAACGATTTTTCAAAGCATAGTAAAACTCTAAATTATGGAATAATTTAGCGTATCCAATCACTTTCTTTCCTGTTTGATTAAAAACAGGCACACTTAATGTAAACCCTCTATCATCTTCAATTTTTTCAGACCGCAGTACATTAAGAGGACCTAACTTAATATCATCCACCTCTAAACCAGTGGTAAAAAGCAACTCCTTCTCATCATTATACAAATAAGCTATTTGGTTAGAATATAAGAGATGAGAAACTGAGTTATTACCAGCTATAGCCATACCTTCAGTTAATATCGTTTCTGAGCTCGCCACATCAATTGTTTGTGCTGTCTGTAGATATTCCACTAAATTTTCTTTTGTTAAAGGATTATCAATATCAGAAATATGCCTTTGAAGCAAATCGGCGGTTGATCTTATGTTTTTTTCTTCTTGCTTGATTAATAAGTCATTAGAAAAAAACAGAACCATTATCGTAAATGTTGTTAAAATGAGAAAAAACAGCCCCATTGTGACTAGGACCATTTTTCTTCTTAGCGACATTCGATATAATTCTTGAAAAGCATGATTATTTTTCACGAATGACATAACCCATACCACGAACAGTTTGGATATATGATTCTTTACCAGAGACATCAATTTTGCCACGAAGATAACGAATGTAGACATCAACAACATTTGTTTCTACAGCTTCATCATACTTCCAAACGAGATTTAATAATTCTTCACGTGTCATGACACGGTTCATGTTAGACATCAAAGCAGATAACAAATCAAACTCACGTTTTGTTAAAGGAACTGTTTCATCCCCGCGGATAACCGAACGATTCTGTGGATCCAATTTGAGGTCACGATAGCTAGCCCCACCTGAAGCATTTCGTTTACTTTCTTCAATTTCTTGACGACGAAAAGCAGCACGAACACGCGCTAAGAGCTCCTCAATCGCAAACGGTTTGATAATATAGTCATCTGCACCACGGTCTAGGCCTGAAACAATATCCATAACAGAGTCTCTAGCAGTCATCATAATGATATAAGTTGACTTTTCTTGTTGTAAGCGACGTGTCACTTCAAAACCATCCATCTCTGGCAACATCAAGTCTAACAAAATCAAATCAAAGTCTTTATCTAATGCTGTTTCTAAGCCAGCACGACCATTACTTTCAATGGTTACCGAATACCCTTCATGCTGTAATTCTAAAGAAACGAAGCGCGAAAGATTTTTCTCATCCTCTATGATCAGAATATGTTTTGTCATTTTTCCACCTTTAATATTATTTTTATTATTTTTTATATAATGAGAGTTTTCCTGCTCTAACAAACTAAATAAAGAAAAGAACTCCAATCATAAGCTTTACCTTAGTCGTCATTCTTTTTTAGTTATGCTATTTTGAGCAAGCGTCGTTTCAATAATCTCCAGATATTTTATAATAGCATGTTTCAGCAAACTTTACAAATTAAAGTTATGTGTCAAAATGGTTTCAATTTCAATCAATCCTCATCAAACAAACCAGACAGAGAAGCGAAAGGACTATTATCCTGTTTTTCTTCCTCTTTCTTCGCTTGGTATTGCTCTTCGGTTAAAACTGTCCAATTACTTCCTTCTGGCATCACTTCTGCTTTTTGTTCTTCATCAGTAAGAACCTTCAATGGGATGTTTAATAGAATGTTATCCACAACACTCTCTGAAAGATCAATATAATCTTCTTCAAGTAATAATACAAGATTTTCTTCAACCAAGTCTGCCTTACTAGGTACGTCTGCGACTGCTATGAAGATTTCTGATACTTCCTGGTTTTCAGATAAGACTACTGGTTCCATTGAACGGCTTGATGGTAGAGTGAGGTCATATGATAATTGGTAATTTAACAAATAAAGACCATCATCAAATGTGACTAATCCTTTTGCCATGACATTTTGCAAATCAATAATCGTTTCATCTCTAGCCAACAGTTGGTCTTTCACATCTAATACTTTGTCAAACTGTAAACCATCAAGGCTTTTTCTAATATCAATTAATTTCATTCTATTTTCCTTTTCTTAATGATAGTGGTCACTATTACAACAGGTGACTGGCTGGCAATTCTTCAAGCCTCTTGATACGAGCTTCAAGTGGCGGATGCGTCTGAAATAAGGCTCTAACAGAAGCCCTATTTCTAGGATCACTAATATACAAGGCGGCACTAGCATCATCAACAGGGTGAGTCATTGGTTGTGAAGCCTGTAGCTTCTTTAAAGCATTAATCATAGCTTGTGGATTCTTAGTTAAATCAACAGAACTCGCATCTGCTAAGAATTCTCTTTGTCTAGAAATAGCCAATTGAACCAGACTAGCGACCAATGGCGCCAGAATAATCGTGACTAAGGATAGCAAAACGATTACAATATTCGAACCTTCTTCACGATTGTTACGTCTTCGTCCACCTCCAAACCACATCATTCGACCTCCTAGACTAGAAATCAATGTTATGATAGACGCAAGAGCCACAGCGATTGTCGAGATACGGACATCATAATTCCTGATATGACTAACTTCATGCCCTATAACAGCCTCTAGTTCTGTTCGATTCATCACTTTTAATAAACCACTGGTAGCCGCAACAGCAGCATTTTCTGGACTTGAACCTGTTGCAAAGGCGTTCAAGGCGTCATCTTCAATAATGTAAACTTTTGGCATTGGAATTTGAGCTACCATAGCTATCTTCTCAACAATGTCATAGTATTCTGGAGCTTGTTCGGGCCCAATTTCCCTAGCTCCATTCATAGACATGACTACTTGCGTTGATTGAAAAATCATACTAACCGCATAGATTATCCCAACAATTAATGCTATCGATAGACCTAGTCTCATATTATCTAGCATAAGATAACCAATAGCAGCTCCAATGATAGCTAATAGAATAAAAAAGAAAACAAGAAGAAAAATAGTTCTTCTTTTATTACTTGCAATCTGATGTTTTATCATAAGCCTTCCTCTAAGAACTGTTCTCTTAATTATAACAGGTTTAAGATGATTTCCAAAGAAAATAACAAGTGATTGTGATAAAATAAGAGAAGTTTTAAGATACAAGGAGCTTATATGACACCGCAGACTTTTTATGAGCAATTAGAAGCTTATGACATCGTTCTAACAGATCAACAAAAACAGCAGTTTGAGCGCTATTTTGATCTTTTAGTCGAATGGAATCAAAAGATTAACCTCACTGCTATTACTGAAAAAAATGAGGTCTATCTCAAACATTTTTATGATTCCATTGCACCGATTTTACAAGGCAAAGTAACAAATAAACCTATTCGGATTCTTGATATTGGCGCGGGAGCAGGTTTCCCTAGTCTTCCGATGAAAATTATTTTCCCTAATTTAGAGATTACCATCATTGATTCCTTAAACAAACGTATCCAGTTTTTGAATCTTTTAGCCGAAGCATTAGAACTCACAAATGTCCATTTCTTCCATGGCCGTGCTGAAGATTTTGGTCAGGATAAGGATTTTCGCCAACAGTTTGATCTTGTAACCGCTAGAGCTGTTGCAAGAATGCAGGTTTTAGCAGAATTAACGATTCCTTTTTTAAAATTAAACGGTCGGTTAATCGCCTTAAAAGCTAGCGCTGCGGACCAAGAATTAGATCAAGCTAGGAATGCCTTAACCACCCTTTTTGCACAAGTCATTGAAAGCAAGGATTATGAATTACCAAACGGAGATCCTCGCAATATTACCATTGTCGAAAAGAAAAAAGAAACTCCCAAAAAGTATCCACGAAAAGCTGGGACTCCAAACAAAAAACCTCTTTAGGACTGATTATCAGAAAGGACTCTCATGTCATCTTTTATCTCCAAATGGTCTGTGACTCAGCGGCTTAGTTTTAGCTTTATTATCGTTATTTTGGTCGGTAGTCTTATCCTGTCACAGCCCTTCACCCACTATAACAATGCTCCTCAAACCAATTATTTTGATCACCTCTTCAACGTTGTTTCTATGGTTTGCGTGACTGGCTTATCTGTTTTTGCTGTAGGCGATGTTTATAATGGTATTGGGCAAGTGATTGTCATGCTTCTCATGCAGATTGGAGGATTGGGACTAGTTACTCTAATCGCTATCAGTAGCTATGCTCTTCATCGTAAAATAAATCTTTCTGATCAATCTTTATTGCAGTCTGCCTTGAGTAGAGATAGTGGTCAAGACTTGAAAAAGTTCCTCTATCTAGTTTATCGATTCACTTTTGTTGTTGAGACGCTCGCAGCCTTAATCTTAATGATTGATTTCATACCACGTTTCGGTTTAGGTCACGGCATTTTTAATGCTATCTTTCTAGCTATTTCTGCTTTCTGTAATGCTGGTTTTGACAACTTTGGTTCATCTAGTTTGCAAAACTATGCCACAAATCACATTGTCAACTTTACTATTATTAGCTTAATTATTGCAGGTGGCCTAGGATTTGGTGTTTGGCAAGACATCATTAAGTGTTTAAAAAACTATTTGTCTGATCGTCCTAAACGGATTTCCGCACTCTTTCGACCTCTCTCCACTCAGTCTCGCTTGGTTCTCAAAACAACAGCTATTATTTTAATAATCGGAACAGTGCTAAGTTGGTTACTGGAAGTCAACAACCCTAAAACCATTGCCAACTTATCACCAGCACAGCAGTTTATGACATCATTCTTTCAGACAGTGACAATGAGAACAGCCGGCTTTGCAACGATTAACTACGAAAGCGCTAATCCTGCTACTAATTTCCTCTACATGATTCAAATGATTATGGGAGGTGCCCCTGGAGGTACAGCAGGGGGTATCAAAATTACAGTCGTTGCCATCATTGCTTTACTATTTAAAGCAGAGCTTTCGGGTCAAACAGAGGTTACCTTCCACCATCGCACCATTGATAATCGGATTATCAAACAAACCTTGACCATTATTATCTTTTTCTTCAGCCTGATGATAACTGGATTTCTTCTCCTACTAATGGTTGAGAAAACTGTAAACCCCTTTAGACTCTTATTTGAAGTGTCATCAGCCATCGCAACTGTCGGTGTTTCCATGAATCTAACACCTGATTTATCATCAGCTGGACGTATTATTATTATGATCCTTATGTTTATAGGACGTGTCGGACCAATCACAGTCCTTCTAAGCCTATTACAAAAAAAAGAAAAAACCATCCGTTACGCTAAAGCAAATATTTCCGTTGGATAAGACAGAAAGGAAAAGATTATGTCTAAAAAAATCATTGGTGTTCTAGGGCTCGGAATTTTTGGAAAAACAGTTGCTGAAGAACTATGTACCTTTGACCAAGAGGTCATCGCTCTTGATTATCGTGAAGACCATGTTCAAGCTGTTGCTAATGCCGTCACTCGTGCTGCTGTTGGTGACATTACCAACTACGAATTTCTCGAAAGTGTTGGGATTGAACATTGCGATACCGTTGTCATTGCAACAGGTAATAGCTTGGAAGCCTCTGTTCTCGCTGTTATGCATTGTAAAAAACTGGGGGTTCAAAATATTATCGCTAAAGCTAAAAGCGGTATTTTTGAAGATGTTCTCTACAATATTGGAGCCAGTCGTGTCATTATGCCCGAAAGGGCCTCAGGAAAATCACTAGCTTCCCATATTTTAAGACGTCACATTTCCAATATCATACATGTTGAAGACGATATTTCTATTATCGAATTTAAAATCCCTCAAAAATGGGTCGGCAAAAATCTTATTGATCTTGATGTGCGTAATAAATACGAATTAAATGTTGTTGGTATCCGTAGAGGAAATATGGAAAGTCTAACAACAGACTTTAACCCTCAGGACCCTTTACCAGGCGATATTCAAATCAGTGCTGTCACCAATTCTCGCACTTTTGAAAAATTCGACTATTTAGGTTATTTAATATAACTTTTAAGTATCATAAGAGATTGGGAGAACTCCCAGTCTCTTTCTTTTTGTCTCCTAACGCCACTGCTTTCCAACTGCTACGCTACTATGGTAGACTTCAATCAACTGTTACTTATGCTCCACACTGCTTTCCTCTATTCATTACCGGTATGATCCCTTTATTTTTTCATTTTATGTAAATGTTTGATAATTCTCATTTTATAACATCATTGGTAAGAAAAGTTGACAAACTGTCTGAATAATTCTAAAATAATAAACGTTGTTTTTTCACAACATACTACTCATTATTAGAAAGTATCCCTTTACATGTTAAAAAAATTTAAAAATCCAACACTTATTGTTGGATTTATGCTTTTTGCGCTCTTTTTTGGGGCAGGAAATCTAACATTCCCTGCATTTTTGGGACTTTATTCGGGGCAGCATTTCTGGCAAGCTATCATCGGATTCTGTATCACTGGTATCGGTCTTCCCTTGCTCGGAGTTACTGCCGTAGCCTTTTCTGGCCATGAAAGCCCTCAAGAGCTTGCACTTCCTGTTTCCAAATGGTATGCTTTGCTTTTTGCAGCTATCTTATACCTATCTATTGGGCCCTTCTTTGCTATTCCACGAACAGGAGCAACATCATTTTCTATCGGCATTGAACCCATTTTCGGAAACAGTCTTTTAGTAAGAATCATCTATGCTTTTGTTTTCTTTGGCCTATCTTACTTCCTAGCTGTTAAACCAAGTCAAATTGCAGAGTATATCGGAAAATACCTAACACCTATTTTAATATCCATCCTTGGTATCTTGATTGTTGTCTCTTTTATCAACCCTATCGCTGGATTGGGAGAACCACGAAATGCTTCTGAAACCATCAACAATGCTTTTAAAGACTCACCTTTTGTTGCTGGTCTCATCCAAGGTTATGGAACTATGGATGCCTTGGCATCACTAGCTTTTGCTATCCTGGTTATTAATGCCATCAAAGATCATGGGATTAGCGAAAAGCAAGAAGTCGGACAAAATGTTGTCAAATCTGGCTTAATTGCTTGCTTCTTACTCTCTCTAGTTTACGTCTTTATTGGGCACATCGGCGCTACATCCCAAGGCTTATTCACCCTAAAACGTGGGATCTTTGAGCTTTATGGTATTCAAGTAGATGGAGGACATATCCTTAACCAATCCGCCGCCTTCTACCTAGGCAATTTGGGCCAGACCCTCCTATCGGTTGTTATTTTCCTAGCTTGTTTGACAACTTCCTCTGGATTAATCACAGCTTGCTCTGAATTTTTTCACCATCTCATGCCTAAAGTATCACATGTGACATGGGTAACAGTTTTTATGTTGATGTCAACTCTCTTTTACTTTGGTGGACTATCCGAGATTGTTAAATGGTCAACACCCTTCCTCTACCTCTTATATCCCTTGACAATTGCTTTGATTTTATTGGTATTTACCAAATCCTTCTTTGCTAATCATTCATTTGTCTATCAAACAACGATTACCGCTACTTTCATAGCTGGTTTCTACGATTTTGCAGCCACCTTGGGAACAATGACAGGCTTCTTCCAATTACCCGACACTATGAAACATTTCTTTACAACTGCCGTTCCTTTGGGACAATACAACATGGGATGGATTATCTTTACACTGGTAGGTTACCTTATCGGATTATCTAGCTACCATTTCTATTTTAAAAATCAATAAACAGTAGTTTAGATAAAACTCCGATTTTAGCTTTTCTACTATACCATATAAAATAGCTTAGAATGACCTTTCATGATATGTCATTCTAAGCTATTTTCTTTTTAATCTTTGGTACAGCTTCTTTAACTTAGTCATTAATGATTGCTGAAACGTGATTTTTCAGCAACTACTGTAAAGAAAACATCTGCTGATGAGTTCAACGCTGTCTCGCAAGAATCTTGGACAACTCCAACAATGAAGCCTACGCCAACAACTTGCATTGCGATATCATTTGGAATCCCAAACAAGCTACATGCCACTGGAATCAAAAGAAGAGAACCACCAGCGACACCTGAAGCACCACAGGCAGAAACGGCAGCAACAACACTCAAGATAAATGCTGTTGCAAAATCCACCTCTATTCCCAAGGTACGTGCAGCAGCTAGGGTTAAAACATTAATTGTGATGGCTGCACCTGACATGTTAATGGTTGCGCCAAGAGGGATAGAAACCGAATAGGTATCTGGATTCAAGCCCATTTTTTCACAAAGGCGCATATTAACAGGAATATTGGCAGCTGAACTACGTGTAAAGAAAGCTGTTACTCCTGATTCTTTCAAACATTGAAAAACAAGGGGATAAGGATTTTTACCCATCATCACAAAACCAAGGATTGGATTGACAACTACAGCAACAAAAACCATGGTGCCCACAAGCGCTAAAAGCAAAATCCCATAATCTGCCAAAACGGCAATACCATTTTCAGCAATAGTCGTAAAGACCAAGCCCATGATACCAAAAGGAGCTAGATTGATAATCCCTTTAACAATTTGCGCTGTGACGTCTGCTAGGGTAGCTAACAGTTCTTTGGTTGTTTGGCTAGCTGAACGAAAGGCAAGCCCAAAGATAACTGCCCATGATAGGACACCAATATAATTAGCTTGAGCTAAGGCATTAATAGGATTGTCTACAATATTTAAAAGGAGTCCTTGAAAAACTTGGGCAATCCCTTCAGGTGAATCAGCATTGGCAGCAGCTGACTCCGTCAAAGTCAAGGTTACTGGAAAAACATAAGAACTTAAAACCGCTACAAAGGCTGCGGAAAATGTTGCCAAAATATAAAGGAAAATGACAAGCTTCATATTACTCTTTTGACCATCACGCGACTGTGACAAGGCATTAGCAACAAGGGCAAATACCAAAAGAGGAGCAATGGCTTTTAAACCACCAACAAACATCTGGCCAATCAAGCCAATAAAGATCATGCTAGGGACCAGAAGCCCTAAAAGGGCACCAACAATAACACCGATTACAATACGCTTAACTAGACTGACACGCTTCCAAACATGAAATGCTTTTTTCATAACTTCTCCTGCATTTTTATACTCGAAGAAAATCAAAATCTGACTAGGCAAGGCGCCGCAGATAGAACTAAAGTTCATCAAAGTAAACTTGACAACGTCAGATTTTGATTTTCAATGAGTATTCTTAGAATTTGATACTAAAACAGGAGCCAATAGCTCCCACAAATAGATATTATATCATAAAATCTGTGTAAAAATGCAAGTGATTTTATGATTTTCAAAACAAATCCAACTGTCTGACTCTCTCCACTGCTTCAATCAAACGTTCGGAAGTCTCTAAAAGTCCAATTCGGACATAATCATCTCCAGCATGACCAAAACCAAGACCAGGAGCGACAGCAACCTTGACTTCTTCTAACAACAAATATGCAAAGCTTTCTGACGAATAACCTTCAGGGACTTGCATCCATGCATAGAAACTGCCTTTGGATGGATAAGCATACCAACCAATCTTAGCAGCTGCTTCTACAAAGACATGACGCCTTTGATCATAGAGTTTATTTAATTGCCTAATAGCCTCCTCACTTCTATCATCAAGTAAGGCAACACGACCAGCTTCCTGAACAGCTGAAAAAACGGAAACGAAGAGATGGTCTTGTAACAGGTTTAAAGCGGAAATCATGTCCTTATTACCTACTGCAAAGGCTAGACGCCAACCTGCCATATTAAATGTTTTAGAAAAAGTATAAAGCTCAATCCCTACAGCTTTAGCTCCTGGTAATGACAGGAAACTAGGATTATCATAACCATCAGCTCCCAGAGCACCATAGGCCAGATCACTGACAATACCTATACCTTTTTCTTTCGCAAATGCTACCGTTTGGTCATAGAATGCTGAGCTTGCGACTACTCCTGTTGGATTATTGGGATAGTTTAAGTAGAGAAACTTGGCTTTATCCAATAGTTAATTTGAAAAACTAGCATAATCCACTTGCCCTAAAACAGTGTAATCTGGATAACCAGGATCAGGTAGTAATAACTTTTCTCCTGGATTCATAAGAGCTAAGGGCAATTCAACTAAACCGACCTTAGCTCCCCCTAAAATACAAACTTCGGTATCAGGGTCTAAATCAACCTCATATTGTTTTTTATAAAAGGTAGCAATCGCCTCTTTCAAGGAAGCCTGTCCTCTAAAATTGGAATATTTATGATTTAGAGGATTTCGACTAGCCGCTACCATAGCTTCAACAATAAAATCATAGGTTGGATGATCAGGATTACCCTGCCCAAGCTTAATGACATCATGTCCAGCTGCTATCTGTTCATTAACCTTAACTACTAAATTGGCAAAAAATTGTTTTGGAAATTTATCTAATAAGTGTGATTGTGAAAATATCATCTTAATCCTCCTTATACAAGTCCAAGCGACGATCCGCAAAAACAGGAATCTGACCACGAACAGCTTCAATCTCTGAAAAATTAAGATTAATCATCGAAAGACCTTCTTGGCTATCTATTTCGAGTAAAATATTGCCCAAGGGATCAATAACCAAAGAATGCCCATCGAACTTATCTAACAGGACTTGCCCATTCCGATTAACTGCTACAACAAAATCTTGATTCTCAATCGCTCGTGCCTGCAATAAAATTTTCCATTGAGTAATTCTAGCGCTTGGCCATTCTGCAGGAACAACCAGAAGTTTTGAACCTTGAGCCATCTGTTTTCGCAACCATTCTGGAAAACGGATATCGTAGCAAATCACCTGACTTGTTAGAATGTCATCAATGATAAAGCCACTATCTCTATTACCAGCTGACAAATACTGATCTTCTCCCATCAAACCAAACAAGTGAGCTTTATCGTAACGATTCACTAGTTTGCCATTACGGTCAAAAGTATAGGAAGTATTAAAATAGCAACCATCCTCTTCTCTCGCAATCGATCCACCGATAATATTGATATGATATTTTCTAGCCAAAGCCGACAAGAAGTTTTGCGCATCCTTTCCATCCTTATCAGCACATTTGTCTAAATCCCCTAGAGCGTAGCCTGTGTCCCATAATTCTGGTAACACTAGTAAATCTGCCTCTTTTAATATTGAGTCATCCAATAAGTCTAGCACACGCTGACGATTTTGCTCAGGCTGGCCTTCCTTAATTGCCATCTGTAATAAAGCAAGTTTCACAATACCTCCCATTCGATAAAAAACAAAGAGAGGATCACCAA
>NZ_JBLOJT010000051.1:0-11695 GCF_047785745.1 Streptococcus pluranimalium
TTAACATCTAGAGAGAATCGTTCTGGTTCTCTCTATTTGTCTCTTTCCGGTTTTCGAGAGACAACCTAAAAGGGTCACTCCCCTGACCCTTTTAGTATTCAAAGCGATGAGAATTTTGGTTTTAAAGTTTTTAAACTTCCGAAATCCAAAAGCTTGTCGTTTGATATCTTTGATGAGTTTGTTGGTTGCTTCTAGCTTCGCGTTAGAATAGGGAAGTTCTAAGGCATTAATAATATAGCTTTTGTATTTCAAAAAAGTTTTGAAGACCGTTCGAAACTCTTTATTCACAGTCTCCAGATGCTCCTCAATCAAGTCAAAAAAGTGATTAGCTTGTTTCTCTTGAAAATGAAAAAGCAATATTTGGTAAAAGTTATAGTAAAAGCACAGGTCCTCAGAGATAGTTTTCGACTATCTTTTTGTAAGATTCGCCAGTGATTCTTCATTGCTCGAAAAGCCAAAGATTGCGTGTCAAAAGATTTCATGATGGCAATTCTCGTCGACATTATAGCCCTGCTTAGTGTTGGATGATGTGGAAGCAATCAAGGACAATACGTGCTTTCAGCCTAAGCCTAAAAACAGGATAGCGAGGGTTTTGATGATGGGAATATAGCTACCAGACAGGTCCACAATGACAACTTCAACTATCTCACGAATCTTTCTTGGAAATTTATATAAGACGTTCTTGATCGTTGTTTGTTTATTGTCTTCAAGCACAGTGATCATTTTCCAGTCTCAAAATCTTGAGTGATGAAGACTAATTGATCTTCGTTTCTTGAAAATTTATCTCAGGACAGGATAGCAGGTAGCTTTTTGAAGGTTTCCTTGATTTGAAAGTGATCTAGTTGTCTTTGGACAGTCGCTATCGAGACATGACATTTATGTCATGGTTTAATAGGTGTAATCTCTATATAATCATATTATTATATAGAGTGAGGTTATGATTATGAGTAATGATATATCATTAAAGGAAATGACATTTGATAGCTTATGTCACCTAATACGGCCAATAATTTTTAAGGTTATGAATCAGCATCAGGTGCAACATTGGAATGTTAGAGATTGGGAACATGAAGGAATGATTTGTCTATTTCGTTTAATTCAAGATAATCCATCTTGTTTAAACTATTCTTCTTTGTTCTTTTTATCTTTTCAAATCCAATTTTCAAGCTATCTAAAAAATATATTAGCGCTAAAATAGACTGATAAGATGCTCAAATGATACACTAGGATCAATAATCTTGTTAAAACAAAACTATCTATTGAATGTTTAACTTAGAAATAAATCGGAAACGAACTTGAAATGATTAATCTGAACTATTAATAGTATTAGTTAGCTATGGAAGATGAGTAATATTTGACTATAGTTAAGTAGTCAAATATTTGAAGAAAATTTTATATAATAAGGGCCCTATCTTGAATGATATAGTTATTCAGTTTTTATTTAGTATATGATAGAATAGAAATATGGCTTACGGAATTGATTTTAGAAAACGCGTTATTTCTTATGTGCAATCAGGACATTCTAAAAAAGAAACCTGTGACTTGTTCGGTATTAGCACTAATACTTTGTATCTATGGGAAAAGCAACTAGGTCAAGAAGGACACTTAAATCGAAAACCTCGAGCTCTTAGTCCACGCAAGCTGCCACTTGACCAATTAGAAAACTATGTTCAGGAACACCCTGATGCCTTCCTAAAAGAAATTGCAGAGCATTTTGACTGTAGTATCTCATCGGTCTGGTCGGCTTTGAAAAAGTTGAAAATCACTTTAAAAAAAGACAACAACTTACAAAGAGCAAGATAGCGAGAAGGTTAGACGCTATCTTGATGTTTTAGCGTGCTTTTCTGGCACTCCGATTGTCTATATTGATGAAACAGGGATTGATACCTATCTCTATCGCCAAAAAGCTAGAGCAGTACGAGGTCAAAAAGTTCATGATAAAATTAGTGGGCGCCGCTTTGAAAGAATTTCCGTCGTTGCTGGGCAGATGGGTTCCCAAGTCATAGCGCCTTTATTATACAAAGGGACAATGACAGCAGAACTTTTTACAACCTGGTATCAAGAACAACTGTTACCACTTTTATCCCAACCGCACCTTATTGTCATGGATAATGCATCTTTTCACCCTAAAAAACAATTAGATGAGATTTCACTAGCTCAGGGACACTATTTTCTTCCTTTACCACCTTATTCTCCTGAATTGAACCCTATTGAACAGTTCTGGGCAACTCTGAAAAGAAATGTCACTGAATTGGCAAGAACATTCGGCTCTGTTTTGAATGCTGTGGAATACTATTTTAAAACTCAATGACTATAAAGTAGGGCCTTTGCTATGTATAATTAGAATAATCTTAAACGCTTCGAATAAAGATTAATTCGTTTTTTAACTCAGATTCTTCAAAACGGTAACCTTCAAATGTGAGCTTTTTCAAATCGTCTATCGTTTGACATTCGTTTTCTGCTGCGGCATGGAGAAAATAACCGCGTCCTTTTTTGGAGATAGTAGAGTGTTGTTTTAACTTTCCTGAACTAGTCTGTTCGTAAAATTTAATTTTGATTAGTTGCTGACGTTGTTCAGGAGAAAAGATATTTTCAAATTCAGAAGATAGTAGTGAGATCATTGCTTCTTGTTCATTTAATTTTAAGAAGTTATCGTATTCTTCTTTCCAAAATTGTTTGAGGGATTGATTATTGATTAGTGTAGATGTGTTAAAGTCTAAGCGATGGGGATGAATGGTATCGTTAATAGGAATAATACCGTATAATGCAGTAGTAATATATGTGGTTTGAGTAAGATATTCTAGGGCATTACTTGATAAATTTGTTTTGAGGGAACGATACATTAGGCCATTGTATAACTCTATAGCTTTGTATGAAGAGCTGTTTCCAGAATAAATATCTTTCCAACGTTGTTGCTCTTTTAATGCAGCCTCTTCTTTTTTGAAATGATAAAGTCTGAGTAGTTCAGGTATATCTTTTTGTACCATTTCTTTCACAATAGTAGTCGTTTTATCTGAACGTAATTTTACAGTATTTTTTGTTTTTTCTTCGACCATCTCTTTAGCTGATGGTATTAAAAATTGGAGCATAAGGAAAATTTCTTTCTTTAGTTTACTGGTTTATTGCTAATAAAATTAGGCTAATGAGGATAATAAAATAGAAAATGATTGAAATTGTTTTGACAAAAGTAGAAAGTGTAGTCTCATCTTTTGGACTTAATCCCATTCCTAGAACAACGCCCCCTAAGAGTCCTCCTAGATGACCAACAAGACTGACATTAGGAGTCATAATGTTAAAGATAAGATTAATGATAATCAGTGTTCTGTATGAATTACTGAGATTTTTCAAATTTGGATTGTTACTGAAGTAACCTGTAATAACAATAGCAGCAAAAAGACCAAAAATAGATGTAGATGCACCTGCTACTATAACATCAGGGGTTAGTAATAGTACAAATACATTTCCCATTATTCCAGATAAGAAAAATAGAATTAAAAATTTGATATGCCCATAGAGTTCTTCAGATAATTGTCCAAGGAAAAAGAGCGTAATAGTGTTAAATATGAAGTGCTCCCATCCAATATGAACAAAGATTGGTGTCAGAAGACGCCAGAAATCAGAAAGGTTTTCTTTTAGTATGCTTCCAATCAATCCACCGAAATGGTAGATAACGGAGGCATTTTCCGCCTCTCCAGGATATAACAATTGCATACAGCCGAAAATAAGGGATATGCTGAGAACAAGTAATAGAGTAATAGGTGATTTTTTGAATGTAGACATTAGTATAATAGTTTTCTAATCGGAATGTCGAAGGTGTTTTTTGGAAAGTCTTGGATTTGGAATGAATAAATAGTACTGATAGTATTGCCAGAATAATCTGCTAAATAGCGATCAAAATATCCTGCACCATAACCAATTCTATAGCCATCAGGTGAGAAAACAATTCCAGGAACATGAATGAGGTCAATGTCAGACTTGTCAACTTCTAAATTTGAAATAGGTTCTAAGAGCCCGAAGGACGTTTTTCGTAATTGACTTTCATCATACTTTACAAAGATCATTTTGCCTTCAGGACATGTTTTTGGAATGACAACTGTTTTTTTATCTTTGATAGCCTGCGTAATAAGAGGAGTGGTATTAAATTCATGAGGCATTGAAAGGTATGTTGCAAGGATTCTAGCGTCGTGATAATAAGATGTAGAGATTAACTTTTCTAGTAGTAGATTATCAATTTTGTTCTTTTGTAGGCTATTTTTTGAAAAATGTTTTATTTTCAAAATCATTTCTTGCCGTTGTACTTCTTTAGACATATTCTTATCTTACCATGAAGTAAAATAAAATTCTAATCTTACTCGATAGTAAGTTTGGATATGTTCGTAGATTTTATTTTAGTTGTCTTTAGGCATTAACTATGCTATAATTAACAATCAAAAGACTGTGAGAAAGAAGGTGTAAGTATGGGATTTACAGATGAAACAGTTCGTTTTAATTTAGATGACGCTAACCGCAAAGAGATTAGTGAAACCCTTTCAAATGTTTATCATTCTTTAGCTGAAAAAGGCTACAATCCAATTAATCAAATCGTAGGTTATGTTCTCAGTGGAGATCCAGCTTACATTCCGCGCTATAACGACGCTAGAAATCAGATTAGAAAATATGAACGTGATGAGATTGTGGAGGAATTAGTGCGTTCTTATCTTATTAATCATGGTGTAGAACTCTGATGAGAATAATGGGACTAGACGTTGGTTCAAAAACAGTAGGTGTTGCTGTCAGTGATCCTTTAGGGTTTACAGCTCAGGGTATTGAGATTATTGGAATCAACGAAGAAGAAAAAGAATACGGTTTAGAACGTTTAGCTGAGTTAATTTCTGAGTATAAGGTTGATAAATTTGTTGTAGGTCTTCCTAAAAACATGAATAACTCTGAGGGGCCGCGTGTGGAAGCGAGCAAATTCTATGGAGACTTAATTAAGGAAAGATTTGGTTTTCCTGTTGCCTATCAAGATGAACGTTTGACAACTGTTCAAGCGGAAAGAATGTTAGTTGAGCAAGCAGATATTAGTCGTGGGAAACGTAAAAAAGTTATTGATAAATTAGCGGCTCAACTTATTTTGCAAAATTATCTAGATCGTATGTTTTAAATTAAAGGAGAAGAAATGGCAGAAAATCATAATCACGAGCACGAACCAGAAGTTATTACTTTAGTTGATGATCAAGGTAATGAAAGTTTATTTGAAATTTTACTGACTATCGATGGTAAAGAAGAATTTGGTAAAAATTATGTTCTTTTAGTTCCAGCTGGAGCTAAAGAAGATGATAACGGCGAAATTGAAATTCAAGCATACTCATTTACTGAAAATGAAGATGGTACTGAAGGTGATCTTCAGCTAATTCCAGAAGATTCAGATGTTGAATGGGATATGATTGAAGAAGTATTTAATAGCTTTATTGATGAAAATTAAGTGATTGATCCGATTTTAATCGGATTTTTTTTATCATACAATAAAAATAATGATAATTTTTCGAATGAATAAGTAAGATGACAGTAGTTGATACATTACCACTTGAGTTAACTGAGGAAGAAAAATTGTTTGTAAAGCATTATCAAGAAAAAGATTGTCACTATTTTAGAGATATTGAAAAATACGCTTCACTCTTTGAAAAATTGACTAACGTGTAAATTCTGTTATACTTTGTAAAGAAGTTAGAATAAGGAGAATACTAGTGACAACAAGTTACCAGGAAAATAACACGATGTCTTTAGAGGGATCAGATTCTTTTGAAGAAAAAATGAATTCCAAAATTGGAGGGTTGGCTCATTTTTATGTGCTCCTTTTGAGTGTAATCGTCAGTGTAGTATCTATTTTATTACCTGTTGTAAAAGAATTTTCAACGGTTGAACAAACACAAAGTCTTTATACTGGACTAATGATGTCAAAAGGTGTTTTCCCTTATAATGACATTTATGCAACGAGCGGCTTTTTGTATTATGCAGTAATAGCCTTATCATATCTTTTAGGAAGCAACCTATGGCTAATTGTCATTCATTTTTTGGCTTACTATATTTCTGGTCGTTATCTTTATAAGATTATTACTAATTTAACACATTCAAGTGAAGTGGCTGTTGCCATGAATTTATTATTTTATCTTTTTAATCTCATTGTGGGATTTGGAGGCCTATATCCCATTCAGTGGGCATTTCCATTTTTCTTAAGCATGATTTGGTTTTTGATATCTTATTTTAAAAATCAAGTTAAAGATGAGCGTTTTATTGTTTTTGGTTTAATGAGTACAATTGGTTTATTCATTGAACCACGTCTGTTAATCTTTTTGCTAATTGCAATTTTTGCTATTTTTATTTTTAATATTAAATCAAAGCGTTTTGCGCGTGGTTTTTATCAAATCCTCTGTTTTATTTTTGGCATGATCTTAATTGGCTATGTTGTTGGTTACTTTATTTTCAATGAGCAACTATTAGCAGAATACATTGCTCAGCCGATTCTGTTTCATTTAACTGTACTACAAACTGGGCATGAAGAATTGTTAGTTAGTGTTATTGTTCAAGTTATTCTAGTCCTATTCTCAGGAATGTATTTTGGGTTTGTAAGAGGCAGTAAAACGGAGCTGACAGCAGTAAAAATTATTTTGATGATTTCCATCGTTGTTTATAGTATTTATGCTATTTTTTCACAATCGTTTAATAGTTATTACCTGTTATTTATGATTGTCCAAGGGCTCATCTTGGCCAGTCTCCGCTTAGTGAAGGATTATCAATTAAGTCTATCTAGTAGAACACACCGACGTAAAAGACGAGAGTCCCTAGCAAAGAAATTTTTCTATCAATACTTTATAAAAACATATTTTTTACCATTCATTTTATTCATTGGCTTTGTGGGTCAGTTGGGATATCATTATTATCTAGCGTCCCAAGTAATAGATGAGCGACAAGAACTGGTTTCTTTTATCACTAACACTACTGATAAAGATGACAAAATTTATGTTTGGGACAATCAAGCTACTGTTTATTTAGCCTCAGAAAGGCAATCATTATCGAAGTTCTCAGTGCCAGATTTATATACTGTAACGTCTAAGAATAAACAAAGTTTAGAAGATAGTTTGCTACAAGATAATGCGGAACTTCTCATGTTTAAAAAAAGTATTAAACTTGATCAAGCAATAACAAAGAATATTTCAAGACATTATAAGCAAGTTAAGGTAGATGGCGTTAACTCTTTCATTGTCTATAAATTAAAATAAAATCAATATATTGTGTCTTGTATGTTTTTTTGACACAATATATTGATTTTTCTTTTTCCTTATGTCATAATAACATCTATCAGGAGGTTTTTCTATGACAATGCAAAAAGAAATGATAGCAGAGACAAATGTAACTACTCAAAATAGAAAGCAAATTGAAAAGTACGATGGTAGATTAGTTGCTTTTGATGTTCAAAAATTAATTGCTAGTCTTGAAAAATCTAGGACACCAAGTTCTTTGGTAACAAATGAAAAACTTCAACTTATCCTAGAAGCAATTTTAACTAAGTTATCGCAACATCGTACCCCAACGTTGAAAACAAAAGATATTCGAACAGTTACTCTTCAAACCTTGATGACCTTTCAAGAAGAAGAGTTAGCAAAATCGTATCAAGATTTTGCTACTTCAAAACAAGAGTATAAAAATCAAGAACTGGATATTAATGTTGCCATTGACAAATTGATTGGTAAGGATCAATCGGTAGTTAATGAAAATGCTAATAAAGATAGTGATGTTTTCAATACTCAACGTGATCTAACTGCAGGGATTGTTGGTAAAGCTATTGGCTTGAAAATGTTACCTAACCATGTGGCTAATGCTCATCAAAAAGGTGATATTCATTTTCATGATTTAGATTATAGCCCTTATACACCAATGACCAATTGTTGTTTAATTGATTTCAAGGGCATGTTAGCTAATGGTTTTAAGATTGGGAATGCTGAGGTTGAAAGCCCTAAATCTATTCAAACAGCAACAGCTCAAATCGCCCAAATAATCGCTAATGTTGCTTCCAGTCAGTATGGTGGTTGCACGGCTGATCGCATAGATGAATTTTTAGCGCCTTATGCTCAATTAAATTACGAAAAGCATCTAAAGGATGCACAAGAATGGGTTCTTGAAGGTAAACAAGAAGCCTACGCAGAACAAAAGACGCAAAAAGATATTTATGATGCTATGCAGTCTTTAGAGTATGAAATCAATACTTTATTTACCTCAAATGGTCAGACTCCTTTCACTTCTTTAGGGTTTGGTCTTGGGACCTCTTGGTTTGAACGTGAAATCCAAAAAGCTATTTTAAATATTCGTATCAAAGGTTTGGGCAGTGAAAAACGAACAGCTATTTTCCCCAAATTGATTTTTACACTCAAAAGAGGATTGAATCTTGAGCCCGATTCTCCGAACTACGACATCAAGGAATTAGCACTCAAATGCGCGACTAAGCGTATGTATCCAGATATTATTTCCTACGATAAAATCATTGACTTAACAGGCTCTTTTAAAGCACCAATGGGTTGTCGTTCCTTCTTACAAGGTTGGAAGGATGAAAGTGGTCAAGATATCACTTCAGGTCGTATGAATCTAGGTGTAGTGACTCTTAACTTGCCTCGTATTGCTTTGGAATCTTCTGGGGATATCAATAAATTCTGGGATTTATTCAAGGAAAAGATGCAAGTTGCTAAAGATGCTCTTGTTTACCGTATTAATCGAGTGAAAGAAGCTAGTCCGGCTAATGCGCCAATTCTTTATCAGTATGGTGCATTTGGAAAACGTCTAGGAAAAAATGACGATGTTAATCAGGTCTTTAATAAGCATCGTGCAACAGTATCTCTTGGCTATATCGGACTTTATGAAGTAGCAACTGTCTTCTATGGACCTGATTGGGAAATTAATCCCGTTGCTAAAGATTTGACTTTAGATATTATCCGTCAAATGAAAGAGGCTTGTGAAGCTTGGTCTAATGAGTATGATTACCATTTCTCAGTCTACTCAACTCCTTCAGAAAGTTTAACAGACCGTTTTTGCCGACTAGATACAGAAAAATTTGGTATCATTAAAGACATTACAGATAAAGAATATTATACCAATTCCTTCCATTATGATATCCGTAAAAATCCAACACCATTTGAAAAGCTTGATTTTGAAAAAGATTACCCTGCAGCTGGGGCTTCTGGAGGCTTCATTCATTATTGTGAATACCCAGTGTTGCAACAAAATCCAAAAGCCTTAGAAGCAGTGTGGGATTATGCTTATGACCGTGTCGGTTATTTGGGAACGAATACCCCTATTGATAAGTGTTACCTTTGTGACTTTGAAGGGGATTTTGATCCAACAGAGCGTGGCTTTAAATGCCCAAACTGTGGTAATACGGATCCAAAAACAGCAGATGTTGTTAAACGAACCTGTGGTTATCTTGGAAATCCACAAGCTAGACCTATGGTCAAAGGAAGACATAAAGAAATTTCAGCTCGTGTTAAACACATGAATGGCTCATCATTATAAATAGAAAAGGAAAATCATGGGAAAATACCAATTAGATGATAAAGGAAAAGCACTCGTTCAACAATTTCATGAAAAAAATTCAACTGTAAAATCAGATAAAAAAGCGCGTGCGCAAGAATTATTAAAAAAGGCAAAAGCTAAACAAAAATAAACTGAAGGAGGAAGACGGATGCTAAAAATTGGCCTTGTAGGTATTGGAGGAATCTCTCAAAAAGCTTATCTTCCTTATATGAGACAATTACCTAATATAGAGTGGCATATCTTCACAAGAAATAAAGACGTTAGACAAGGTGTGTCAGCTTTGTTTGGGCACTCTGAGATTTATGAGTCATTGGAAAGTCTCTTGAAAGCCACTTTAGATGGTGTTTTTATTCATGCGGCCACCAAAGCACATTTTGATATTGCCAGTCAATTTTTAATCAAGGGACTCCCTGTCTATATGGATAAACCATTGACGGAAGATTATCAATCTACCCAAAAACTCTATCAATTAGCACAAGAACATAACACCTTTCTAATGGCTGGGTTTAACCGTCGTTTCGCACCTAGAGTTTCAGAAATGACCACTCTTAAACATAAACGTCGTATTATCGTTGAAAAAAATGATGTTAATCGCTTAGGAGATTTTCAATTTAAGCTCTTTGATTTTTTTATTCATCCTTTAGATACAGCATTATATTTACTTGATGAGCAAATCAGTTCAGCTCATTTTAAGGTAATTAAAGAAAACGCCCTTTTGAGTCAAGTTTCAGTTGTTTTAGAGACAGAACAATCTGTTGCTATTGTTGGGATGAACCTTCAGTCAGGAAGTCGACGAGAAATCATGGAAATTCAAACGCCAGAGGAAACGTATCACCTTGACAATTTGGATGATTTGACTATATTCAAAGAAACAGATCAGTTGAAAAAACAATTTGGTTCCTGGGATACGACGTTGTATAAAAGAGGTTTTGAAACGATTATTGATACTTTTCTTGAAGCTATTCAGACAAAAGAGAATCCTGTTAGTCCGGAATCTAGTTTACTAAGCCATTGGCTATGTCATCAAATCAATCAATCAAATACCTTGAGTGGAGCACTAAATGTCACCTTACCAAAATAATCTGATTCTTAGACGTCCAACTATCGAAGATAAAGAAAGTATTTTAGACATGATTGATGAATACTGCAAAAAGGACAGCTCAACAGCAGGTTTATGGAATTTTTCTCATAGTGACTTCTCTTTTGAAGATTGGCTAGAAACAAATCAATTACAAGAAGCTGGCTTACATGGAAAAGGAGTACCAGCCATTCAATTGGTAGCCTTTGATAATAAACAACAGGCACTTGGCTTTTTAAATATCAGATTGCGACTAAATGACGATTTATTATTACAAGGCGGACACATCGGCTACTCTGTTCGACCAAGTAAGAGAAATCAAGGGATTGCCAAAAAGATGTTAAGGGATGCCATTGAAATGACAAAAACAAAAAATATCAGAGATATCCTAGTAACTTGTCATCAAGATAATCCTGCCAGTCGAGCAGTTATTATAGCTAATGGTGGTTTGTTAGAGAATATTGTTAATGAGACGGAAAGGTACTGGATCAGAAACGATGAATAATCCTAAACCAGGTGAATGGAAATCAGAAGAATTGAGCCAAGGGAAAATAATAGACTATAAGGCTTTTAACTTTGTTGATGGTGAAGGTGTTAGAAACTCATTATATGTTTCGGGCTGTATGTTCCACTGTGAAGGATGCTATAACGTTGCAACTTGGTCATTTAATGCGGGCATACCTTATACTCAGGCGTTAGAAGAACGTATTATAGAGGATTTATCACAACCGTATGTTCAAGGCTTAACACTACTAGGTGGCGAACCGTTTTTAAATACGGGCATTTTAATACCTCTTTTGAAACGAATCAAATCGGAAATGCCTAGCAAAGATATCTGGTCTTGGACAGGTTATACTTGGGAAGAGATGATGTTAGAGACAGACGATAAATTAGAGATGTTGAAAATGATAGACATTCTGGTGGATGGAAGATATGATCGAACGAAAAGAAATCTTATGCTACAGTTTAGAGGATCGTCAAACCAACGCATTATAGATGTTCAAAAATCACTAGAATATAACGAACTTATTATTTGGGAAAAATTACAAAAATAGC
>NZ_JBLOJT010000052.1:0-11608 GCF_047785745.1 Streptococcus pluranimalium
TTAGTTCTAGCTACGACGCTTTTTCTAGTCAGATTTTTGATTTTCTTCGAGTATTATTTCATTGTCTACTTGACAGGGAGAAGTTCATTTAGAAATCAGGGGGTTATCTTATTTTGTTTCTTGTGCCGTTTGCATTTGGTAATAGAAGCCTTGCTTAGCCATTAACTCCTCATGTTTTCCATGTTCAATAATATCACCATTTACCATGACTAAAATAATATCAGCTTGCTGAATGGTTGATAGGCGGTGAGCAATAATAAAGCTTGTCTTACCCTTCATGAGACTACTAAAAGCATCCTGTACCAGAAGTTCTGTTCTAGTATCAATGGATGAAGTAGCTTCGTCTAGAATTAATAATTTGGGATTTTTCAAGAAAACACGAGCAATGGTCATCAACTGACGTTGTCCTTGTGAGAGGGATGATCCACCATCAGTCAGGTAAGTATCATATCCTTTCGGTAACTGCTCAATAAAGAAATGGGCATTTGCAGCTTTGGCAGCATCAATAACCTCTTCTCTCGAAGCGTTAGGCTTTCCATAAGCAATATTATCATGCACAGTAGTAGACTTTAGCCATGTTTCTTGAAGCACCATACCAATCTGATTTCTTAAATTTTGGCGTGTGACTTGAAAAATTGAAATATCATCAATTAAAATATCTCCTTGGTCAATGTCATAAAAACGCATGAGAAGATTGATGAGAGTAGACTTTCCAGCGCCAGTCGGACCGACGATAGCGACCTGACTACCTGCTTTAATCTTTAAATTCAAATCTTTGAGTAAGGGTTTTTCTGGCTCATAGCCAAAGCTAACATGCTTAAACGTTACTTGACCAGAAAGATTACCATGGAAAGATTGTTGCTGTGATTCTTCTTGAGTTGGGAGATCTAGAATAGTATAAAGTCTCTCAGCACAAGCTAAAGCACTTTGAAGCTCTGACATCACTGAAGAGATATCATTAAAAGGCTTGGTGTACTGATTAACGTAATTCAAAAAGGTCACCAATTGTCCAACAGTAAACTGACCATGAATAATTCGGAAAGCCCCTACTCCTGCTAACAAAGCATAAATTAAAGCATTGATAAATCTTGTAGTTGGATTAACCGTTGACGAATAAAAAACAGCTTTTTGAGACACCTTCGCATAGTGATGATTTAGTTTTTTGAAGGTATCGGTCATCTGTTCTTGAGCATTGAAAACCTGAACCAAAGTCTCTTGATTAAAAGCTTCTTCAACAAACTGGGTTTGATCCCCCCGAGCTTTAGTCTGTTCTTGAAAAAAAGTATAACTTTTCTTGGCAATAAAACGAGCAACTAAGAGAGATAAAGGTGTCAAAACTAACACAAGTAATAGCATCAATAAATCCAATTTAGCCATAGTCAAAATGGTCATAATGATGGTTAAGATACCGACTAAGAATTGATTGAAAATCATAAGTAAACCGTTAATCAACTGCTCTGAATCTGTGGTAACACGGCTAACCAAATCGCCAACTCCAAAGCGATCAATACTTGAAATAGGGAGTTTATTCAAGTGTTGATTAACTCTTTCACGCAAGTCAGTAATATATGAAAAAATCAAACGATTAGTCAAAAGAGGATTTAGCCATTGCACCAGAGCATTTAAAATAATAATGATTCCCATCTGACCTAGAATCGGAGGAATCAGTGCTAAACGATGTGGACTGATAACCCCATCAATCGCACGACCGATAAGAATAGGTAAATAAATCGTTAAACCAACTTGAAGAATAGAACCAATAAAAATAATGCTCAAAAGCCAACGATAAGCTAGCATATCAGAGACCAAACGTTGGCGAGTTTTTTCTTGATGTTTTGCTTTCATTTGGCCTCCTGACTTTCTTGAGAATAATGAATATCACGATAAAGTTGACAATTTTCCAGTAAGTCATCATGCTTACCCTGAGCAATTAAGCGTCCTTGATCTAAAACTAAAATCTTGTCAGCAGATTTTAAGCTTCGTGTCCTTTGAGAGACCATAATTAATTGCCCCTTAACACGACGACGTTCTTGATGTAGTGCAGTTAGTAGACGACTCTCTGTTAAGAAATCTAAGGCTGAGCTAGCATCATCTAAAATAAGAAAAGGTGCTTTTTTTACCAAAGCGCGAGCAATGGTCAATCTCTGACGCTGTCCACCAGAAAAATTACGACCAAAAGCTTCAACCTCAGCATCTAGTTGTCGATCTTTTCCTTCGACAAACTCACTAGCTTGGGCAATATCTAGAACCTCTTTTAAATCCTCATCTTTATAAATAAGATCACTACCAAGAGTTAAATTACTACGAATACTCCCCTTGAACAATTGAGCTTTTTGTGGCACAACTGCTACCCAATCACGCCATTCTTTTAAATGACGAGGTTGCTTCTCATTATCGTAAATCACTAACTGTCCCGATTGAGCTTGATAAAGGTTTGCTAATAGATTAACAAGAGTTGATTTTCCTGCCCCTGTTCCTCCGATGATGCCCAAAAACTCACCTTTTTGCAAACTGAAGGAAATCTCTTTTAAAGAAGGTTTAGCAGCATTAGGATAGGTAAAGGTAAGATCTTTAGCAACAATTGCGACATCGTTTGTTCTTTCTTCTATGGTCTCAAGAGGTTCCTCTAGGAGTTCACTAGTTTGCTCAAAAACCTCTTGTACACGTTTAGCACTAATAAAGCTCCGATTAAGCGAAGTCACCAACATCGTTAATTTGAGCAACTCTGTCAAAATTTGTAAAAGATAATTGATCAAAGCTACCAGCATTCCCTGAGTTAACAATGAATTGTCAATCAAAAGATTTCCTTGCCAAATGATTATTATCAAGGTCATATTAACAACAATAAAAGTTAAAGGACCAACCAGACTTGACAAAAAACTTGCTGATAATTGATGGTTTTGATATTGTAGGTTTTCATTCTGAAATACTTTAGCTTCATTCTCTGTCCTACCAAAGGCACGGATCACACGTACGCCTTCTAATTGTTCCCTAGTTAATGCGACCAGATGATCAATAGAGTTGCGAATTTTTCTATAAATAGGATTAAGGAGATGACTCATCGTAAAAACAACAGCAAAGAGAGCCAAAACCATTCCAAGAAAATAAGCCGTCAATTTTGGACTAATGGTAAACGCCATTATCACTGCACCAAATACAATAAATGGTGAACGTAAAAAAAGGCGTAAGAATTGATTGATTCCCGTTTGTATCTGATAAGTATCACTAATCATTCGAGTGACCAGACTTGATATGCCAAGTTTATCACGTTTTTCCTTGGGCAAACTCATCATTGTATCGAACAAATCATCAGATAAAGATTGGGTATATCCAATAGCTGCCTTTGAAGAAAAATACTGAGCTGTTACCGCTACTATTACCCCAACAAGAGCAAGCCCAAATAACAGAAAAATCATCATAAATAGATGATTTTTATTATTTTGTGGAATAATTTCATCGACAATTCGAGCTATAATGAGAGGTACAAGTAACTCAAAAGAGGCTTCTAGTAATTTAAATAAAGGACCTAGGATTGTTTCCTTGATATAATCTTTAAAATAGTGAAATAAGGCTGCCATACTTTCCTCTTGCCTCTCTAGAATTTACTCATTAATTTAATTAGAAACAAATTGAATTGTACTTGTTTAGCGTAGTAGATATTACCACCATTACGATACAATTCACCACCACCGTAAAATAGCGCAACAGGATTATAGTAGCGATAAGTATCTCCTGACTTGTTTCCAAGACTTGGCGCGACCACCGTCTGAGAATAGTCTTTAGCTAAATCAATCGTATTTTTTTTGCCGTGTTTGGCAACATAATTGATATAGGCACTCCCGAAATTATAGGCTTGAATAGCCGTCCAAGCATCTGTATCATAGTCATTTGCCTTTTCTAAATTCTCTGATAAGACTGTAACACCTTGCCTGACACTTTCTCGACTATCAGTGATGGAATTGGCAACACCTGTTGAACTTTCACTGGATTGCATCAAATCAGCTTCTTGTCCCTTTGTTTCTGTATAAATCATAGCCAAAATCAAATCTTCGTTAGTTGTTGAATCATTTTCAGCCAATATTTCTTCAACTAATGGGCGATAAGAAAGAACATTAGTAACATCTTGGTGTATTGTAAACAATTGAAACGAAAGAAAGATAAGAAAAGCGATGGCTATCGTTCTTTTGATAAATCTAAACATTATTTATTAGTAATATCCTGAATATTTTTGATTAAAATGGAGTATGTTCCATCTGGGTTTTGGATAAATTCGACCGATTCAGCATCTTGATAAACATTATTAGGAACTAAAAGTTCAATACCGTTTGATAGCGACAACTTCTGCGTCTCCAACTTTTTAGACTGACGACTATGATCAATATCAGCTACTGAAATTGGTTCAGGCACACTTTCTTTTAATTGATCAACAAAGCTTAAACGAGCTGTTAGATTATCATCGAAGAGCTGATCTGCTAACTTTTCAGGAGATAATTCCTGCTCCTCTTCGATATTTTTATGGATAGCTGCTCTCATCTTTGATTGAAATTGAAAATCATCTTTATTAAACTGTTCTGCAATTTTTTGTGCGGTATTTTCCATCATTTTGATGGATTTTTTAACCGATTGCTCAGGTTCCACTTGAAGAAGATTTTCAGAGAAATAGTTAGCAAAAGCTCCATTATGTTTGATTCTTTTTTCAATCAAATAATACTGATTACTTTCACGATTGATAATCAAGGCTTCGTCAGGTGTTTGAGCAGCACTTGGTAAATTATTTTGTGTCAAAGAGATTGGATTGTCACCATCAGCTAGATGAGCTAAATTCTCTTTAAGGACAATTCTCAAAAAAGCAAAGAAGGCTTGCCCATCCTTATCAAATTCAATAAAGACAAGGTCATTGGTCTTTTGATCTTCGGAAATAACAAACTCTTCTTTCCAAAGGTTGGCTATTTTAGTTGATGTCTCTAGCAAATCATCACTAAAATGAGCTAAAAAGGGATGATCTTCTGAAAATTTTCCGCGCTTAGCATCATCTGAGAAAACTTTGGAGATTTTCTTACGGAAATAGTCATCAAGACGAGGCGTAAACTGAATAGGTGCCTGTGCTAAATGCAACTCAGTGTCATTTGGACTGAATTGATGAATGACTAATTGTTTTAAATACAAATCTAACATGATTTTAATTCTCATAAAGTGGGAAAGCATCTGTTAAAGCTTTCACTTCACTTCTAACTTCATCTAAGGTATTCTCATCACTAGCATTTTTAAGTGTTTTGATAATCAATTCAGCAATTAGTTTTGCTTCCTTTTCTGTCATCCCACGACTGGTGATTGCAGGGCTTCCGATACGAATACCTGATGTTTTAAATGGAGATAATTGTTCATTGGGAATAGCATTTTTATTTAAAGTAATATTGACATCATCTAAGAGATTTTGTGCAACTTTACCATTTTCAACAACCTTAGTTACTTCAACTAGGAAAAGGTGATTGTCTGTTCCACCGGAAATGACACGAAAATCTGGGTCAGCTTGAAAAATAGCAACCATAGCTTTAGCATTAGCAATTACTTGTTGACTATAGTCTTTAAAAGATGGGTCAAGAGCTTCTTTAAATGCAACAGCCTTAGCAGCAATAACATGCTCTAAAGGACCACCTTGTAACCCAGGGAAGACAGCTGAATTAATTTTTTTAGCTAGAATTTCATCATTTGTTAAAATTAGTCCGCCACGTGGTCCTCGAAGCGTTTTGTGGGTAGTTGACGTTACAACATCAGCATACGATAGAGGATTTTCGTGGAGTCCACTAGCTACTAAACCTGCGATATGAGCCATATCAACCATGAGTTTAGCGCCAACTTGGTCAGCAATCTGGCGGAATTTTTTAAAGTCAATAGCTTTTGAATAGGCAGAAGCGCCTGCTACAATAAGTGCCGGTTGAACAGCCTCAGCTTTCTCTAAGATAGCCTCATAATTCAATTCTTCCGTTTCTGGATCCAAGCCGTAGGCCTCAAACTGATAAGTTTTTCCAGAAAAGTTAACAGGAGAACCATGTGTTAAGTGCCCACCTGCTGATAAATCCATTCCTAATACTGTATCGCCAGACTCAATCAAGGCCATGTAGGCTGCTGCATTAGCTTGACTTCCAGAATGTGGTTGAACATTAGCAAACTTAGCACCAAATAATTCTTTAGCCCGTTCAATAGCTAAAGTCTCAACGACATCTACTGCCTGTGTACCACCATAATAACGATTTCCAGGATAACCTTCAGCGTACTTGTTGGTCAATAAAGAACCTTGTGCTGCCATAACAGCTTTTGAAACCACATTTTCAGAAGCGATTAATTCAATATTGTTTTGCTGACGATCTGCTTCAGTATCAATCGCCTGCCATAATTCAGCATCGTATGCTTTAAAATCTTTTTGGTCAAAAATCATATTATTTTCCTCATAATTCTTTGATAAAGCGTAATTGTGTCTTATCACTAGTGTAACCAATCTGCTGGTAAAAAGCGTGCGCTTCTTTACGGTGCGACCCTGAATTTAAGCGTATAAAGGCAAATCCTGCAACTTTAGCTTGTTCCTCTAAACACTGCATTAAGGCTTTACCAATTCCAAGTCCTTGAGAATTTGGCAAAACAGCTAAGGCTAAAACATTTAAACCAGCTTCTGAATATAAACTTTCGTAGACTTCGGCATGCACATACCCAATAATCTGGTGTGACGAATGATCCTCAAAACCTATTAACATATGCTTGGGGTTTTGTGCTATTTTTTGAAACTGTTTTTCTGTTGTCTCTAATGTCACTGGATATCCCAATGATACATCATTAATATGACGAATAGCTGATATATCAGCTAGTGTTAAAGAACGAAGCATATAAGCCCTCCTTCTAGAACTTAAGTTCAGGCACCACTGACAATAAATCTTCTTTTGAAATAGCTCCTTGCCTTAAAATGACCGCCTTTTTTTTCGATAAATCAAGAATAGTTGAGTCCACACCTGTCAAAAAGTCATCATCTTCATAACCAAGAACTACATGATCAAAAGATTGCATGATAGTATTAAAATACTTCCCACTCTCTTGCCCTGACTTATTCGCTGATGGTCCAATTAGAGGACCGTGTTTAGCAATTAACTCTTGCGTTATCGGATGATTAGGAAGACGGAAGCCAACACTATCTAAACCAGAATTAATCCAAGTAGGAACTTTTTCATTCGCTTGTAAAATGATGGTTAAGGGACCAGGTAAGAAAGCTTTATACAATTTTTTCAAATAGTCTGGTTGATTTTTAGAAAAATTCAAAATATCATCATAAGAAGAGACGTTGAGGTTCATAGCCTTATCACGTGGACGCTCTTTTAAGTTGTAAACGAGATTTACAGAAGGCTCATTCAACGCCTTGGCAAAAAGACCATAAACAGTCTCTGTAGGCAAGACAACTGCGTGTCTATCTTCTAATGCCTGTGATAGTTTTCCAATACTTGTCACTTAGTTAACACCACCATTCTATCTTTCCCAAAAACATCTTTTAAGACTGTTACAGTAGCATTAGGGAAGGTATTTTTCAACATTTCTTTTACTTTTCGCCCCTGCTTATAGCCAATTTCAAAGTAGATTTGACCAATTTCAGTCAAATACTCAGGTGCTTCCTCAATGATTTGCTGGTAGATAGCATAGCCATCATTAGGCGCAAATAGAGCACCATGCGGTTCATGTGACAATACGTTAGTTCCAACTTCCTCTTTATCGTCTTCTGAAATATAGGGAGGGTTAGAAACAATAATATCAAACATACCTGAAACCTGACTGAAAACATCGGATTCTAACCAATTAATAGTGAGTCCTAGTTTATGACCATTTTGCTTGGCTATCTCCAAAGCAGTTTTAGAGATATCAAGGGCTGTTACCTGCCAATCAGGACGTTGGTTTTTAAGAGCTAAAGCAATTGCACCGCTCCCAGTTCCAACGTCTAATACTTTCAAAGGTTTAGTAGGATTTTTAGATAAGATAAGATCTAACAACTCTTCTGTTTCAGGGCGTGGAATTAAAACATCAGGACTAACTTTTAGGGTTAAATCTTTAAAATACGCATAGCCCAGATAATGTTGGACTGGCTTATGAGCTTCAAGGTGGTCAAAAATCTCTTTCAGAAGTTTTTCATCCTCCAACGTCACTTCCTTAGCTTGATTTATAACGAAATCCGTTGTTGACCACAGTTTTTTTTCTTTGAAAGCAAATTCTAGGGCTTCTCTCTCTTCACCAACGGCTTCAAGAGATTGTCCCAACTCATTTATTAACTGCCTATAGGTCATTATTTATTTAATTCTTCAAGTTTTTGCGTTTGATCATACATAATCAAAGCATCAACAACTTCATCCATTTTTCCTGACAATATCATATCTAATTTTTGAAGCGTCAAGCCAATACGGTGGTCTGTGACACGATTTTGTGGAAAATTATAAGTACGAATACGCTCTGAACGGTCACCAGTACCAACGGTTGACTTACGCTCAGCATCTTGCTCATCTTGAGCAATTTGTGCGAAGTGATCAGCCACACGCGCACGAATAATTTTCATCGCCTTATCGCGGTTTTTTTGTTGGGTACGCTCTTCTTGCATCTCAACCTTGATACCTGTTGGAATGTGAACCATACGAACGGCTGTGGCAACTTTATTAACGTTCTGTCCACCCGCACCAGAGGCATGGTAAATATCGACACGAAGGTCTTTTTGATCAATCTCGTATTCGACTTCCTCTACTTCTGGCATGATGAGAACAGTCGCTGTTGACGTATGGACACGGCCTTGACTTTCGGTAACTGGCACACGTTGCACACGATGAGCTCCTGATTCGTATTTCAATTTAGAGTATACGGATTGTCCAGAAACCATGGCAACCACTTCTTTGATACCACCAACACCATTATAAGATGCTTCCATAACTTCAAAACGCCAACCTTGGGTTTCAGCGTATTTTTGGTACATTTGAAGAAGATCTCCAGCAAAGAGCGCAGCTTCATCCCCGCCAGCAGCACCACGGATTTCTAAAATAATATTTTTATCATCATTAGGATCTTTTGGTAAGAGCAAGATTTTTAATTTTTCTTCGTATTCTTCTTTGGCTGCTTTAGAGTCTTTTAACTCTTCTTTGGCCATTTCTTCCAAATCAGCGTCACCACCTGCATCTTTTATCATTTCCTCAGCATCTGCGATATTTTGAATGATTTGTTTGTATTCACGGTAAGCCGTAACAGTATCACGAGTACTAGCTTCTTCTTTTGAAAGTTCCATAAATCGTTTAGTATCTGAGACGACTGCGGGATCGGATAAAAGTTCTCCCAATTCTTCATATCGATCTTCAACCGCTTGCAATTGATCGTAAATATTCATTGATTTTCTTTCTCCTTTGGTAAATAGCTGTGCTTAATGCTTATGTAAGTCTGGACTAAAATAATGTTTTCGACAAACAGAAGTATAGGTTTCGTTGCCACCAATTTGAATTTGATCGCCATCGTAGACAGGATTCCCATCTTCTATTCGTAAAACCATGGTAGCTTTTCGTGAACAATAATGACAAATAGTTTTAATTTCATCGATTTTATCAGCTAATAGCAGAAAATACTTTGAACCTTCGAATAATTCATTTCTAAAATCATTTTTTAGTCCAAAAGCCATAACTGGAATATCCAATTCATCTACTACGCGAGCCAAATCATAGACATTAGCCTTTGTCAAAAATTGACACTCATCAATGAGGACACAATATGGTTTGGTCTCTTTATTTTGAATAAAACCATATATATCAGTTTCTGGAGTAATGACTTCTGCCTGACGTTTTATCCCAATTCGACTCGAAACGTAACCAAAACCGTCACGGTTATCAAGAGAGCTAGTCATTAAAACGATAGATTTCCCTTGCTCTTCATAATTATAAGCAACCTTTAAAATCTCAATAGATTTTCCAGAATTCATAGTGCCATAACGATAATATAATTGTGCCAAAAATTCTGACCTCTTCCTTCAATATCCTATCTATTTTACCACAAAAAAGGGGCTATTGCGACTAAGGATATATGAAAAAAGCGTCCATAAAAATCTGACAATTGCTAAAATTTATGTTAAAATATGGACAAATATAGCTTTATCTTGAGTCTAAAACTAGGCTAAGCTTGACGTTTAGGAGCATGATCCTGCGAAATCATTTACCTAAGTTAACAAGAGTGTATCTCATCTGTTATCTTTTATCATGATGATTTATCAATTTTTAGCTAAAAACTCCAAATAACCCATTTAATACGTAACATCATGTGAAAATTTTTTACTACTATATGATGTCCCAGCAAGAATCTACCAAAAAAGCTTGCCTCCCATCTAACTAAGCCCCTCTATGAAGTGATTATTTTATCTTTATTACAATAGTGAAGGAGAATTATTATGCCATTTGTAACAATTGATTTGTTTGAAGGACGTTCCGACGAACAGAAAGCTCAACTTGCTCGCGAAGTCACTGAAGTTGTTTCTCGAGTCGCAGATGCCCCAAAAGAAGCTATTCATATCTTTATCAATGATATGCCTGAAGGCAGTTACTTTCCTCAAGGTGAAGTCAAAAAGAAAAATTAAGTAGTCTCATGTCTTTAAAATCTCACTCTCTTCGTCTTATGGGAACAACCATTGATCTGCTGGTTGATAGCCCTATTGCAGAAATATTAATTGACGATTGTGTGAATCTTTTACACCTATATAATAAAAGATTTAGTGCCAATGATGAGACCTCTGAGCTGATGACTGTTAATTTAAACGCAGGTATCAAGCCCACTCAAGTAACCCCTGAGTTACTTGAATTAATATCTCTAGGTAAAGAGCATAGTCTGGCAGAACCAAGTCACCTTAATATTGCTATTGGTCCTCTTGTTAATGCTTGGAGGATCGGATTTTCGGATGCTCATGTTCCAGAACATGCTACCATTGAAAATACATTATCTTTAATTGCCCCCCGCCAAATTATCATAAATCCTGATGAGGAAACCGTATTTTTAGCTAAAAAAGGCATGCGTATTGATTTAGGAGCTATCGCTAAAGGTTATATCGCTGACCGCATTATAGACTACCTAAAACATAAAAATGTTACTGCTGCTATGATTAATCTTGGTGGTAATGTCTTAACTTATGGTCCTAATCGAAACAGATCGGATAACAAATGGTATATAGGTATTCAACATCCCGAATTAGAGCGTGGGAATAATGTTGGGATTATCAAAGTTGATAATCAATCAGTTGTCACTTCTGGTATTTATGAACGAAAGTTAGTTCACGATGGAAAAACCTATCATCATATTTTTGACCCACGTACTGGTCATCCTATTGAGACGGACATGGCAAGCATAACTATTGTCGCTGATCTATCAGTAGATGGTGAAATATGGACAACTAGACTCTTTGGACTCCCTATCATTGAAGCTATGATGATTATTGAAAGAACTGTCGGTATTGAAGGAATAATTATCACCAAAGATCATCGCATAGCCATCTCTCAAGGGTTAAGAAGTAAATATCAAAGCCTATATTAATATAAAAAGTTGGAGACTACTCCAACTTTTTATATTT